>JBJMWV010000086.1:0-2674 GCA_045809985.1 Chthoniobacterales bacterium
ATGGCCTTTGCGATTAAAGCCGAAGTTAGAGATTTGTCCGCGGAGACGTTCACGTTCCTCGCGCAGAAGACGATGTACGGGGGCAAGCACATCGCGAAAGATGATCTGATCTTTATGTTCGCGAGCGAGAACGAACGCGGGCGAGGTCTCATTGCGAGCGGCGTCGTCACCTCGGTCGAAGCCACACCTAGGAAAACCGCGATCGCACGGCAAACGCCGCGCGTGAGCATCACGATCCGACGCACTGCGCTCGCGCAGCGGCCGCTCGGACGTAGCGAGCTTAAGCGTTTTAGCCAGTGGAAGGACGGTCGACCCGAGACCGAGCTGAATTTCAAATTCTATCGCCAGGCGACGAACAAGATCGCCGGCATCTCTGACGAAGCGGCGGCGTTCCTCCGCGGATTTTTCTAAACGCGGAAATCACGGAGCGAGGCCTGTTATTGCCTCGCCAAGGCCGCGCCGGTCACTTACCCTGTGCTTAGCTAATTGCCGATAAGTCTTGTGTTATTATTACCCACGCTCCCCGCCCGTGACCGCGCGCGTCCCGCAGGCTTTTGAATTAGCTAAACGCCAATGTGGAACCTAACGATCGCCTGGTGGGAACTGATCCTGCGCGGCATCATCGTTTACGTTTTCCTGATCGTGCTCCTCCGCATGACCGGCAAACGCCAGATCGGACAGATGGCGCCATTCGATCTCGTCCTGCTCCTCGTCCTAAGTAACGCGGTTCAGAACGCGATGAACGGCGGTGACAATTCGGTCATCGCTGGCGCAATCTCTTCCGTCAGTCTGGTCGGAACGAACTGGCTGGTTGGCTTCGTTACTTTCAAGAGCAAACGCATGGAAGGTTTAATCGAAGGCCGGCCAGAGGTCCTGGTGCACAACGGCAAACTGTTCAAACGCGCGCTCCAGCACTGTCAGCTTACGGAGCACGAGCTCATGGCGGCACTGCGCAAGGCCGGCTGCAGCGCGATCGAACAAGTGCACGCCGCCATGCTCGAGACCGACGGTACGATCAGCGTGATCCCGAAGCGGTAGCAAGCTCTGCCCATCTCGTGCGTGCGAGGTTCCGCTCGGCGGAATCACTGCGGAGATGAACGTCCGCGTTCCCGAATTCAAATCTCCTCGCGGCGAGCGTCTATCTCTTGCGCTCGCAGAGAGAATCTTCCACCCTTGATGCTCGCATTCCGCGAACAGGGAGAGCTGAGCACGTGATCAAGGGACTAATCGCAACATTCGCAATCGCAGCGTCAGCAGTTTCAGCTCTGGCTGATTGGCCGATGTATGGCGGCGACGCGCAACACACCGGGCAATCATCCGTCCGCGGCCGGCCGCTCACGTCGGTTCTGTGGACGACGCCGGTTGATCTGCATCCCGGCGGCGGCGGCACGCACTATGGCTCGCCCCTCATCACCGCGGCGAACACAGTGCTTCTCCCGGTCACCACCGGATTCGGGGCCAACTTCGTCGTTGAAGCGCGGCGCGGGTTTGATGGTTCGCTCATCTGGTCGCAGGCGACTGATTACATCCTTCCGAGCTCCGGCTGGCGCGCACCGTTCTCGCCCGTTCTGGTGAAGCGCCCATCCGGCGACGACCGCATTCATATTCCAGCTGCTGGCGGCACCGTGAACTGGCGCGACCTGCCCGACGCGCAAACGCCGACCGCTTCCGGTAAGTTGGCCTTCTTCGACAATTCGCCTGACCTAAGCGGCTACCTCGGGAACAAGGCGAACTACGATGCGCGGGTAAAGATCAATACTCCGATCACCGCCGACGCGGCGGGGAACATCTACTTCGGCTTCCAAGTCTCTGCCTCGACCGGCGTCCTCGCGCAGGGCGGCGGCATCGCTCGCATCTCGGCCTCTGGTGTCGGCACCTATGCGACGGCAAGCAGCGTCTCGGGTTTAATCCAGACCTCGCTCAACGCAGCGCCAGCACTTACGCTGGACGGCACCAAGCTCTATGTCGTCTTTGGCGATGGAAGCCAGGGCCGCCTGATGCAACTCGACAGCGCCACTCTTACGCCGCTGCACGGCACCGGGATCCTCGACGGCGTTCTCGATTTGTCCACCGCCTCCCCCGTCGTTGGCCCGGACGGCGATGTGTATTTTGGGACGAACAACGACGGCTACAGCCGCGGCCGCCTCCTGCATTTTTCCGCAGACCTGCAAACGCAGAAGCTGATCGGCGGCTTCGGCTGGGACACTACACCGGCCGTTGTCCCGGCCACTCTCGTGCCGGGTTACACCTCCGCGGCCGGCTCGAGCTACTTCCTTTTCACGAAGTACAACAGCTACAGCTATCCCGGCGGACTGAATAAGATCGCGGTTCTTGATCCGAACCTCCCGCAAACCGACCCGCTCACCGGCGAGACCGACATGAAGGAAGTAATGACGCTCGTCAGCCCGCTCGGGTTCAACGACGAATGGTGCATCAACACCGCCGCGGTCGATCTAGTTAATAAAGCTGTCTACGCGAACAACGAAGACGGGCATCTGTATCGTTGGGATCTCGTCACCGGCGGTTGGACAAACATCCAGATCGCGGCTCCGGCCGGGCAGCCCTACACACCTACACTTATCGGCCCCGACGGCACCGTGTATGCGATCACTAAGGGCCACATTTACGCTGTCGGCGCGAGACCTCAGGTAGAGCTACCACTCACCAGCGTTGC
>JBJMWV010000087.1:0-5517 GCA_045809985.1 Chthoniobacterales bacterium
CGCGGAGAACCTCGAGTTCGCGGCTGCGATTCGTTCGCCGCACTTGTCGCCGCGCGATCGAGCGCGTCGGCTTGAAGGCAAGCTGGTGGAGCTCGGATTAAGCGAGCGCAAGGACAGCGTCGTCGGTTCCCCGGTTAAGAAGACGCTGAGCGGCGGCGAGCGGAAGCGGCTCAACATCGGCCTCGATATGATCGGTAGCGCCGATGTCTACCTCTTCGACGAGCCGACCTCCGGCCTTTCCTCAAAGGACTCGGAGCACGTGATCGAGATCATCCGCGGGATGGCGCACAACAAGATCATCATCGTCACGATCCATCAGCCGAGCTCGAAGCTGTTCCAGATGTTTCACAAGGCGATCCTCTTCGATCGCGGTGGCAAGCTCGTCTTCTTCGGCACGCCTAACGACATGTTGCGCTACTTCGCGGAAGCGGAGCATCAGCATCAGTTCGGGGCGGAACTCGGCGGCTGTCCGGCCTGTGGCACAACTCGGCCGGAGTTCATCTTCGACGTGCTCGAGACGCCGCTGCGCGACATCAGTGGCGACGTGATTTACGAGGAGAACAACCGCGGTCAGCTCGTCGCCGCGCGGCGTTACTCGCCGGAATTCTGGCGCGATAAATACGAAGCGTTCCGCCTCATCCAGGACGTGAAGCAGGTCTCGCTGAAGCGCGAGCCCGTGCCGCCTTTACCGCAGGAGCCCGAAGCGAAAAAGAAGCGGACACAGATCCGCTGGCACGACGAGTGGACGCAGCTGCGCACGCTTTTGCGGCGCGCGTTCATGAGCAAGCTGCGCAACAAGGGCAACCTCGTGATTACGATCGGGGTCGCGCCGATCCTCGCGTTGCTAGTCGCCACGATCCTGCGCTACTCGGATACTGGGACATACGATTTTGCCTCGGCGTATCATATTCCGACGTTCCTCTTCCTCGGCCTGATCGTCGCCATGTTCCTCGGTCTAACGAACAGTGCGGACGACATCATCGGTGATCGCGCCGTCTTGCAGCGCGAACGGAACCTGAACGTCCGCCTGTCCTACTACGTGCTGGCGAAGGTGCTCTCGTTAGGCTTCTTCGCCATCATCCAGTGCGTCCTCTTCGTCATCCTCGGCAACGCGATTCTCGAGATCCGAGGGATGTTTTGGATCGACGTCGGCATCATGCTGATGACCGCGATGGGCGGCGTCGCCCTTGGCCTGCTCGTCTCCTCGTTAGTCGATAACCCGAAGACTGCGGCGAACATCGTGCCGCTCGTCCTGATTCCGCAGATCATCATGGGTGGCGCGTTGATCAAGTACGAGGACATGAACCGCAATCTCGGGCTCGTTTACACCTTCTCGCGCTGGTTCAGCGAACATCCCACCGACCAGAAGACGAAGAAGATGGACAGCAAATTGAAGGTGCCGTTCGTCTGCCAATTTATTGCGATGCGGTGGTCGTATGAAGAGCTGGTCGTCGCGCAGGCCAAGTTGAATCCGCTCACACGCCGGCAGGAGAAGGTGAACAATGAAATCCGCCGCCTCGCTCCGAACGCGAAGACGCCGGAGACGAGTGCGCGCTTGAATGACTTGAAGGAAATCCTCGCGATCCTCTCCGGACTCGAAGCGAAAACGGCGAAGGATGTGGATCGCTACCTCTCGTTGGTCGACGAGATGGTTTCCGGGAAGCGACCGTTCGACCGCACGATTTTCCGCGATGCGAGCGGACCGATTACGGCGGAACAGCTCTACATCAATCAGAAGGTCTCCGATCTGATCTCGAACGCCGAGATGGAGCAGAATGACTATCGCCGCGGCGGAAAGCCGAATGTGTTTTTCGGCGCGGAGAAGCGGTATCTCGGGGTCGGCGTTAATGTCTTTGCCTTCGACACTGCGGTGCTGATTGGCTCGAGCGCCGGTCTGCTCGGTTTACTGCTCTGGGTCCTCAGACGGCAGCTCGAAGTGCGCAGGGGCTAGGGCTCGTTAGGCAAATATTATGGCGAAGAAAACTTCTTCCAAACAGCCGGTGCGCCTCATCGTGGCGGCGAGCGATCACGATCCGGACATGCTTTACGCCACACGCATGTTTGTCCCGGACCCGTTCATCTTTCTCGAGCAGAACGGGAAGCGGACGATCGTCTTGAGCGATCTCGAAATCGATCGCGGGAAGAAGCAGGCGCAAGCGGACGAGATTCTGGCTTACAGCACGTTCGAGCGCGAGGTGCAGGGTAAGGCGAAGCGGACGCCACCGTTCGAGAAAGTGCTTTCGCATTTCCTGCAGAAGCGCGGTGTGCGCTCAGCGATTGTGCCGTCGAATTTTGCGCTCGGTTACGCGGAGGAACTCGGGCGCGCAAAAATCAAACTGCAGACGACGAACGGGTTGTTCTTTCCCGAGCGCGAATCGAAGACGGAAGACGAGCTGCGGCTGATGCGACGCGCGCTGTCGATCACCGAGAAAGGCATGGCGCGCGGAATTGAAGTGCTCGGCGCGTGCAAGGCGCGTCGCGGCAAACGACTCGACTGGTTCGGCCGCGTGCTCACTTCAGAAATCTTGCGCGCTGAAATCGATTCCGCGATTTTGCGCGCGGGTGGATTGCCGGCGAACACGATCGTCGCGGGCGGAGATCAGGCCTGCGATCCGCACGAACGCGGCTCCGGTCCGCTCCTCGCGGATTCCCTCATCATTCTCGACATCTTCCCGCGCGATGCGGCAAGCGGTTACTACGGCGACATGACGCGGACTGTTGTGCGCGGACGCGCGAGCGAAGAGCAGCGCCGCCTTTGGGAAACGGTGCGGAAAGGCCAGGAGCTCGCGTTGAAGAAAATGAAACCGGGCGTCGACGGGCTTGAGTTGCACAACCAAGTGAAGCGCTTCTTCACGCAACAGGGATTTCCAACCGAACTGCGCGATGGACGCCAGGTGGGATTCTTTCACGGAACGGGTCACGGACTCGGCTTGGAGATCCACGAGTTCCCGCGTTTCCAGAAGACGGTGTTCAAACCGGGACAGGTGCTGACGGTTGAGCCGGGTCTGTATTACCCCGCACTCGGCGGCGTGCGCATCGAAGACGTCGCGGTCGTCACCGCGACCGGCAATCGCATCATCTCGCGATTCGAGAAGCGTCTGGAGATTTAGATTCGTGAGTAGCTGCTCGCTGTTAATGAACGAAGCGGGCAGCGCGGCGTCTAACGTGACAACTCTATAATCTAACTATGTACCCACACTACGGTTCCGGTCTTGGTCTCGGGTCGAACTGGCTGCTGCTCGTCGGGCTGCCGTTGATCGTCGGACTTTGGGCGCAATTTCGGGTCAGCAGTGCTTTCAAGAAATGGGGCGAAGTCCGCGCCACCTCGAACATCTCTGGCGCCGAAGCGGCGCGTGAAATTTTAGCGGCTGCACAGATCCACGATGTGCAGGTCGTCGAGACGAACAATTTTCTCGGGGATCATTACAATCCGACCGACAAGATGCTGCATCTATCGACGAAGGTATTCAATGAGCCTTCCGTCGCGTCCCTCGGCATCGCTGCGCATGAAGTTGGTCACGCGATCCAGCATGCGAAAGCGTACGCGCCTTTGAAGTGGCGCATGGCGATCGTGCCGATGACGCAGATCGCCTCGAACATGCTGCCGTTCGTCATCTTTGGCGGATTCATCTTCCACATCACCGGCCTGATCACGCTCGGCATCTACTGCTACCTGATCCTGCTCGCGTTTCAGTTGATCACATTGCCGGTGGAATTTGATGCTTCGCGCCGGGCGAAAATCATTCTCCAGCAGATGGGAATGGTGCAGCCGGGCGAAGAAGTTGCGGGCGTTAATCGCGTGCTCAACGCAGCTGCGCTCACCTACGTGGCGGCGTTCGTCGCCACGCTCGGCAACCTTCTGTATCTGATGTCGGTCCGCGACCGCCGCTAACCTTCGCTGAAGCGTAACGACATGAGTACGGCAGTCGCATTGCCGCCACCGCGGCGCATTTCCGATTTGTTATCGTCGCCGTTCCGGCCTCGTGCTAAGGCTAAACGGCAATCGATGGATCAACCGCGCACCGACGAAGATTCACAGTTGGTCGCGAAGACGCAGGAAGGCGATCCAGCGGCGTTCGATGAACTCGTGGTGAAGTACACCCCGCGTCTGTACGGGCTCGTTTACAACATGACCTCGAACCACGAGGACACGAACGACCTCCTGCAGGATGTCTTTTCGAAAGCCTACAAATCGATCCGTGGCTTCCGCGGGAAGTCATCGTTTTACACGTGGATCCATTCGATCGCGGTGAACATGACGCTCAACTTCCTGAAGAAGCGCGGCCGCCGTTTCAACCTCAGCCTCGATGACGTCGATTCGAGCGTGCAGAACGACAAAGAGTTTCTCGAGGTCACGCAAACGACGAGTCCTGTGCGTGAAGCGGATCTCTCCGAGCTGCAGGTAAGATTGAACGAGGCGATGCAAAAACTGTCTGATGAACACAGAGCCGTGGTCACCATGTTTCACATTCAAGGGATGCCCCATGCTGAGATCAGCAAAATCTTGAATGTCTCTGAAGGCACGGTACGTTCACGGCTCTTCTACGCGAATCGTCAGTTACAAAATTACCTGGAAGAATTCCGTAAGAATCCCGTTTCCTAAGTCACGCATGGATCATTTTAGCGAAGAAGATATCGGCAAGCTGCTGCGTTTGAAACGCCACGAACAGCCGCCACCGGGATACTTCGATAATTTCCTGCACGAGTTTCATCGCCGCCAACGGGCCGAACTTCTCAAGCAGCCGCTCTGGGGCATCGCCCTGCAGCGCGCGCATGATTTCATGTTCGACTTGAGCGTGCCGGCGCTGACTTCGTATCGCGTCGCCGCCGCCGCAGTTCTCGTTTGTGCGGGTGTGTTGACGGTGAATGTTGTGCGCACTCCTGATGCAAACGGGCCGACGAATGTCGCGATGCAGCAGCAGGCTGCGACTGCTGTGGCCGCGAACGATGAAGACTCCAACTGGAGTCTCTCGCAGCCGGTCGCCACGCGCGCTCTCGCCTCAAAACCTTTTCGGATGCCGAACCCAACTGCGCACACTCACGGACGTGCCGCGACTCCACGTTATGTGCTCGATAGCACGCCGGTGAGTTATGAGGCGTCGTTGCGCTTCTGATCCGAACCTGGCGCTCGACCGCGCCTTCTCCGCGATGCATAAGGGTTTCTTCGCGCTCACTTTTCTCCTGACTGCAGGCTTCGCCGCGGCACAGGAGCAATCGGCTGACACCGTCAGTCGTGAGGTGAAGGACATCTTCGAGCGCTCGCGCAAGGCGGTCGTGAAAGTGCGCGCGGTCGATGAGCACGGCAAACTGGCCGGTACCGGATTCTTCATCGATCCAACCGGAACGCTCTACACCGCGTTCTCAGTCGGTGCTGAAGCCGACGACATCACGGTCGAATTCGAAGGGAAGGAAGTCCCGGCGCATCCAGTGATGATTGATGCTCGCAGCGGCATCGCGATGCTGAAGGTCGATGTGCCCACGCCCGCATTGCCGATCGGCAAATCAGATCAACTCGAA
>JBJMWV010000088.1:0-3468 GCA_045809985.1 Chthoniobacterales bacterium
GTGATCATGCTTCGCCGCGCGGAAGTCCGGCGGCTCAGTCCGCATGCTCCCGCTCATCCCGAGATGAATGCCTAACGAGTTGTGCCCAGCGAAGCGAAACAGCATCTGCTTGCCGCGCGCAGCCGAGCTGAGCAATCGGCGGCCTATCAATTGCCGCTTCAGCTCGCGCGTATCGGTGCCGCGAAAGACGCGCTTCGTCGCGTGGAGTTCGACCGCGATGATGTTCGCGCCAATGCCCGCATCCCAGCGTTTGCGCGCGTATTCAACCTCGGCCAGCTCCGGCATCGCGCGACGTTACGCATGCGCCGGCGCGTTGTCGCACGCTTGCGCCGCGTGCTAGGTTGCGCGCGCATGGAGAAGGTGATCATCGTCGGCAGCGGTTGCGCGGGACTGACCGCGGCCATCTACGCCGCGCGCGCCAATCTCAGCCCGCTCGTCCTCGAAGGCCGTCAGCCCGGTGGGCAGCTTTCGACGACCACACTGGTGGAAAATTTTCCCGGGTTTCCGGAAGGCATCGATGGCCCGCAGCTCATCATGAACATGCACGCGCAGGCCGAGAAGTTCGGTGCGCGCTTCGCCTATTCCGAAGTGACGGACTTCGAGCCGCTCAACAGTCACATCCGGTTGCAGGTCGACGATGAATGGATGGAGACGAAGGCGCTCATTGTGGCAAGCGGCGCCTCGGCGCGCTGGCTCGGCTTAGAGAATGAAGAGAAGCTGATCGGCCATGGCCTAACGAGTTGTGCGACGTGCGACGGCGCGTTCTATCGTAACGTGCCCGTCTGCGTGATCGGCGGTGGCGACTCTGCTGCGGAGGAGGCGCTTTTCCTCACGCGCTTCGCCTCAAAGGTTTATCTCATTCATCGCCGCGATCATCTGCGTGCCTCGAAGATCATGGCGGATCGCGTGCTCGCCTGCGACACGATCGAGCCGATCTGGAACACGGTCGTGACGCAATACATCCCCGACGAAAAGGGCGAGATGCACCAGGTGAAGTTGCGCGATGTGAACACGCACCAGGAGCGGTTGCTCGATGTCGCCTGCGTCTTCGTCGCGATCGGACACGATCCCAACACGCAGGCGTTTCGCGGCAAACTCGAGACAGATCCGGATGGTTATCTCCTCGTTAGGCATCTCGCCGAGAGCAAGCATCCTGGCGTGTTCATCGCGGGCGATGTTGCGGATCGCGTTTACAAGCAGGCCATCACCGCGGCTGGTTCGGGCTGCGCCGCCGCGATCGAAGCGGAACGCTATCTCAGCCATTTGAATTCCTGAAAGTCTGCGACCTGACGCAGTTTTACTCGCCGCTGAGCGGCGGCGTGAAACGCTACGTGCACGAGAAGATCGCGTTCGTGCAGCAGCATCGTCCGGACGACGAACACATACTGATTGTTCCGGGCGCGCGGACTGAAGTGAAGACTAACGAGCGGTCGCGCATCTACTCGATCGGCTCGCCGCTCGTTTCGCGGGCAGCGCAATACCGCATCCTGCTCAACTTGCGGGAAGTGGATGAGATTATCGAACGCGAGCGGCCGGACATCATCGAATCGGGCGATCCGTATCAGGTCGGCTGGCAGGCTTTGCGCTCAGCGCGGAGCCGCGGGATTCCAGCGGTCGCCTACTACCATTCGCATTTCGCCGAAGCGTATCTGCGACGTCCGGCGGAACGCTTCGGCGCGGGTGTTTCCCGAGGCGTGATGAACGCGGCGCGCACTTACACGCGCAATCTCTACCGCGGCTTTGATGCGACGCTCGTGCCGTCGGGCGGCTTGTGCGACGTGCTGCGCAGCTGGGGTTTAACGAATGTCCGGCAAGCGGAACTCGGAGTGAACATCGAGATGTTTCAGCCCGCGGCGGATCGTGCCGTCACGCGTGACTCGTTAGGGGTGAGCAACGATCGCATTCTCCTGCTCTACGTTGGCCGCCTCTCGCCGGAGAAGAATACGCGGACGTTGTTCGAAGCATTTCGCCTGCTGCCCGAGGACCGTTTCCACCTTCTCGTGATCGGCGAAGGACCCGAACGTGATCAGCTCGATGCCCTGCGGAAGACAGGCGAAGCGCTTTCCTGGATTTCATACTGCGCCGACGCTCCACAACTCGCGCGCTACTATCGCGCCGCGGATTTTCTGGTTCATCCCGGCGTGGAAGAGACGTTCGGATTGGTTGCGCTCGAGAGTCAGGCTTGCGGCACGCCGGTCCTTGGAATTCGCGGCAGCTTCATGGATGAAGTCATACTCCACGACCAAAGCGCGTGGGCTTCGGAAAACAGCGGGCCTGCGTTAGCTGCGGCCATCGAACAGATGAGCAGCACGCAAGATCTTAGGGCGCTGGGGGCCGAAGCGTGCGACAGAGTGCGCGAGCGTTACGCGTGGCCGGCGGTTTTCGAGCGTCTGTTTTCGATTTACCGTGATGTCGGAGCCACTTAGACGCAGCATGTTCGAATGAAGAGCCACGAGGGTTACACAATCCGCAGTTACCGCACGAGCGATCGCGACGCCGTGCGGCGGCTTTGTTGCCAGACGGGCTTTCTCGGCGAAGCGATTGACCCGGTCTACGAAGACCGCGAGCTCTTCGCGGATTTCCTGACGACCTACTACACAGACCACGAGCCGGAGTCGTCCTTCGTGATCGAGAAAGAGGGCGAACTGCGCGGCTACTTGTTAGGCTGCCGCAAGCCGCTGCGGAACCAGGTTTACTCGCTTTACCAGAACATCGTCCTCTTCCTCCGCGCGCTCCTGCGTTACCCGCACTACAACGCGCGCTCGCGCAGCTTCATCCTCTGGATCCTGATGAACGGCTGGCGCGAAGTGCCCGCGGCACCGCGCCGCACCCCGCATTTCCACATCAACCTTCTGCCCGACGCGCGAAAGATCGCGACCACCCGTGCGTTGATGAGCGCCTATCTGAGCTATCTCTACAAGCGCGGCGAGAAGCGCGTTTACGGGCAGATCGTGACCTTCGAAAGCCGGCGCGGCGAAGCGATGTTTGAGCGCTACGGGTTCCGCGTGATGAATCGCGCCGAGATCACAAAGTATCGAACGCTTCATCCCGGTTCGGTTTATCTCAGCACGGTGGTGAAGAACCTCGAAACCGCCGGACCGCTCACCGTCTCGAATCGTTAGCCTAACGAGTTGTTGAACACCGGCGCGTGGTTTAGATTGCGCCTCTCTTTGCCGGCTTAGCTCAGTGGTAGAGCAGCTGATTTGTAATCAGCAGGTCATCGGTTCGAGCCCGATAGCCGGCTCCATGAAGACTGATTGCTTCCGCACGGTCGCTGAATCGAAACGTAATCTGCGAACTGCACCGGACGATTCATCTAGTAGCGAGCACCGCCTCCCGCTCCATTGCCTGAGCGGCGAGCCACGCAGCGCGACTTTCGCGAATAAGGGCCACGGTCTCCTCGATCGTATTCACGCAATGCGGAATCGCAAAGTCGACTTCGCTCGCAAGCTCGCTCCCTTCTTGCAA
>JBJMWV010000089.1:0-2622 GCA_045809985.1 Chthoniobacterales bacterium
CCGATCTTCCGCGTTTACGCATCCGACCAGGCGCACAGCTCGGTCGATAAAGCCGCGATCGCCCTCGGCCTTGGCGAACACAACGTGCGACGGATCCCGAGCGACTCCGAGTTCAAGATGGACGTGAACGCGCTACGCGAAACGATCGCCGCTGATCTGCGCAAAGAATTTCAGCCGCTCGCTGTCGTCGCGACCGTCGGCACGACATCAACCGCGAGCGCAGATCCGGTGAAGGAGATCGCGCGGGTTTGCCGTGAGCACCAGATGTGGCTGCATATCGATGCGGCCTACGGCGGCGGCCTCGCGCTTCTGCCGGAATGCGCGTGGGTGAAGGAGGGCTGGCCCGAGTGCGACTCGTTAGTCATGAACCCGCACAAAATGCTCTTCGTGCCGTTCGACTTCAGCGCGCTCTATGTGCGCGACATCAAACGACTACGCGATGTCTTCACCCTCGTGCCCGAGTATCTGCGCGGCGATGCGTCGCAAGCCGAGATCAACTACATGGATTACGGCGTGCAACTCGGCCGCCGTTTCCGCGCGCTCAAAGCCTGGATGGTCTGGCGCACGTTCGGCCGCGAAGGACTCGCGGCTCGGATTAGGGAACATCAGCGGCTCGCGCAGCTCTTCACGAAATGGATCAAAGAAGATCCGCGCTTCGAATTGTCCGCGCCGACCGTAATGCCGGTCGTGTGTTTCCGATTCAAAGCAGGCGATGACGCAACGAGCGATAAATCGAATTCGCAATTGGTCGAGAAGATCAACGCCGGCGGCGAGACGTATCTGATGCAAACGAAGCTGAAGGGCCGCGCGGTCATGCGTCTCGGCTTGGGCAATCTCCTAACGACAGAAGAACATCTCCGCCGCGTCTGGCAGATCATTCAGGAAGCGGTCTCTTCGCAGCCAAGCAACGCGCGGGTTAATGCTTGACCGTCATCGCGCGTGCCCGCCACTCTGCGGCGGCGTCGAAACCGTTAGGTAGCTCAACCTCACCGGAGGCTCTCGCCGGGTCATTGCGGACGGAAGCCGTTTTGCACGGAGGTCAGCTATGAAAACCCGGACTACACAATTAACGCGGTCGTTGGTGATCGGCGCGCTGCTCTTTCCCGCAGCCCTCTCAGCGGAAGGTCCGTTTCGATTCGCAACGACCCCCGGAAAGCTCTCCAAGGATATCCGGCCGCGGAGCTACGAGATCTCCATCACACCGGACATCGAGAAGCACTCCTTCACTGGATCCGAGATCGTGGAAATCGATCTGCGCAAACCAACAAACAGCATCACGCTGAATGCAAAAGAGCTGACTGTCTCGACGGCGGAGTTAGTCGACGGCTCCGCTCGCGAAAAGCGACGCGCGCGAATTTCGCCGAAGCCGGCGGACCAAACCGTCACTTTGCGCTTTGGCGAGA
Source organism: Chthoniobacterales bacterium (assembly GCA_045809985.1). Classification (GTDB taxonomy): domain Bacteria; phylum Verrucomicrobiota; class Verrucomicrobiia; order Chthoniobacterales; family UBA10450; genus JACCTI01. The sequence continues at coordinate 1,404 of JBJMWV010000089.1, forward strand.
AGCTCGCGCCGGGGACACATCGCATCGCGTTGACCTTCCTCGGAAAGATCAATGAAGCCGGGCAGGGATTGCACTTCGCGCAATATCACGATGAAGGCAGCGCCGCGAAGAAGACGATGCTGGCGACCCAAATGGAACCGGCTGATGCGCGGCGGCTGTTTCCGTCTTGGGACGAGCCTTCATTCCGTGCGAAATTTCGCATGAGCGTGACGCTGCCCGCCGCCGTGACGGCGGTCTCCAACATGCCGATCGAGAGCGAGAAGATCGTCGGCGCGCAAAAGGAAGTGCATTTCGCCGAGACACCGTTCATGGCCACCTATCTCGTCGTGCTCTGCGTGGGTGAGCTCGAGTCAATCCATGACGAAGTCGACGGCGTGAACATCGGCGTGGTAGCGACAAAAGGAAAAGCGGAGCAGGGGAGATACGCGCTGGAGAGCGCGCAGAAGATCGTGCATTACTACAATGAGTATTTCGGCGAAAAGTTTCCGCTGCCGAAACTCGACCTGATTGCGCTGCCAGCCGGCTTTTCCGGCGCGATGGAGAACTGGGGCGGGATTACTTTCTTCGAAAGTATTCTCCTCTACGATCCGGCTAAGTCGTCGGAACAAACGAAGCAGAACATCTTCGGCGTCGTTGCGCATGAGATCGCACATCAATGGTTCGGCGATCTCGTGACCATGGCGTGGTGGGACAATCTCTGGCTGAACGAAGGCTTCGCTTCCTGGATGGGAACGAAGTGCACGGATCACTTCAATCCGCAGTGGCAAATCTGGTTGCGTGCCAACGCCGCCAAACAGCGCGCGATGTCGACGGATGCGCTCTCCTCAACCCATCCCATCCAGCAGCCGATTCGCACGGAGAGCGAAGCGGACAGCGCTTTCGATGAGATCACGTATCAGAAAGGGCAATCCTTCCTGCGCATGCTCGAAAGCTATCTCGGCGAAGAGAATTTTCGGGGCGGGATTCGCAGCTACATCCAGGCGCACAAGTATTCGAACGCGACCACCGCCGATCTCTGGGGCGCGCTCGGCGACGCTTCGAAGAAGCCGGTAGATGCGGTCGCGGCGAGCTGGACTGAGCAACCTGGATTGCCTCTCGTCGTCTTGAAATCCGCTGATGGCAGCGTAAACGCGCAGCAGGAGACATTCACGGTTCATCAGCAAAACCCCAAGACGCTGGAGTGGAAAATCCCGCTGACTTTCCGGGATGTGGCGACCGC
>JBJMWV010000090.1:0-3389 GCA_045809985.1 Chthoniobacterales bacterium
ACGAACGCGAGTTTAGAGGCACTCGGCGAATGGGCTGCTCGCCGACAGCCGGCCGTCATCGAAGCGGATGATGAACTTGATCTGCTGCGCGCGTTGAAGATCGCCGATGAGTTCAAGCTCAAGCTGGTCCTGCTTGGCAACGGCTACGAGTACCGCGTCCGGAAGTCATTAGGCAAAACGCCGATCATTTTGCCGCTCGATTTTCCGAAGCCGCCGGAAGTCGAGAAGCCGGAGCAGGCCATCGATGTGCAGCTGGATGAACTGCAGCACTGGGACCGCGCGCCGAGCAATCCCGCGCTGCTCGCGGCGGCGGGAACCCCGATTGCGTTCACGACCGCGAAGCTGGAGAAGCCGGACAAGGAATTTTGGTCACGCATCCGATTGGTCGTTAGGCGTGGCTTGAGTAAAGACGCGGCGCTGGCTGCGGTGACGATGGCGCCTGCGGAGATGTTCGGCGTCGCGGATCGGCTCGGCACTATCGCGCCGGGACGCATCGCGAATCTGGTCGTCGCGAATGGCGATCTCTTTGCGGAAGATAGCGCGCGCATTCTAACGACGTGGGTCGATGGCCGCTGGTACGACAGTGATCGCGCGGATGATCGCGATCCGCGCGGCACTTGGGAAATTTCCGCGGGCGGGAAGACGTTACCGCTCACGATCGAAGGCGAGCTGGACAAGCTCGATGTGAAGGTCGGCGACCAGAAGGCAAACTTCTCGATCAAGGACGGCTCGGTGCTGCTCGTGGCGCCGGCGAAGTTGTTCGACAAGGGCGACGGCTCAGTGCGTTTGTCCGGTCGCCTAACGAATGATGCAATCAGCGGCGCGGAAGATTTCGCGTGGACTGCGAAACGCACTGCGCCGTACGCGAGCAAGAAGGAAGACAAGCCTTCGCCGCTCGATAAGCCGCTCGATTTTCCGGAGACCTTTCCGGCTGGTGCATTCGGCCGCACTGCGCCGCCGGATCAACCTGCTGCGGTCCTGATTCAAGGCGCGACGATCTGGACGGCTGGTCCGCAAGGCACGATTCAAAATGCGGAACTGCTCGTCACGGCCGGCAAGATCACGTCGGTTGGGCCGGGCTTGAAAGCGCCGGCTGGTGCGACGGTCGTGGATGGCAAAGGTCTGCACATCACGCCGGGCATCATCGATTGCCACTCGCACACCGCGATCAGCAAAGGCGTGAACGAAGGCAGTCACGCGGTGACGTGCGAGTGCCGCATTGGTGATGTCGTCGATCCGACCGACGTCGCGCTTTACCGCGAGCTCGCAGGCGGCGTCACGACAGCGAACCTGCTGCACGGTTCGGCGAATCCAATCGGTGGACAGAATCAGGTAGTGAAGTTCCGCTGGGGCGCGCTGCCCGAGGAGATGAAGTTCGAAGGCGCGATGCCGGGTGTGAAATTCGCGCTCGGCGAAAACGTGAAGCAATCGAACTGGGGCTCGCAGTTCACCACGCGCTACCCGCAGACGCGCATGGGCGTGGAGGAAATCTATCGCGACCGTTTCCGCGCCGCGCTCGAGTACGACGCCGAGGCGAAACGCAAAGGTCCCCTGCCCTTCCGGCGCGACCTGCAGCTCGAAGCGTTATCCGAGATCGTGAACAACAAGCGGCTCATCCATTGCCACTCGTATCGGCAGGATGAAGTGCTCGCGTTCCTCCGCGTGACTAACGAATTCAAGATCCAGGTCGGCACGCTCCAGCACATTCTCGAGGGCTACAAAGTCGCGGATGAAATCGCGGCGGCGAAGATCGGCGGATCGACCTTCGCCGATTGGTGGGGCTACAAGATGGAAGCGTTCGATGCGATCCCGTACAACGCCTGGATGATGGCGAGCCGCGGCGTGCTCACCACGATTAATTCCGACAGCCCTGATCTCGCGCGCCGGCTCAACACCGAAGCGGGCAAGTCGATGAAGTACGGCGGCATGGCTCCGGAAGACGCGATCAAGCTCGCGACGATCAACGCGGCGAAACAACTGCGCATCGACAACAAGGTCGGGTCGCTTGAAGCAGGCAAAGACGCGGACTTCGTGGTGTGGAGCGGCGATCCCCTTTCGAACTACACGCACGCGAACCAAACGTGGATCGATGGCCGGAAGTATTTCGATCGCGCGGCAGACATTGAAGGCCGCAAAGCCTACGCACAGCAACGCGAGGCGCTCGTGCAAAAAGCATTGGCCGAGCGGATGAAGGAGATTGGCAAATCGAAAGACGGCGGCGGCGACAAGAAGGACGGCGATAAACCGGCGAAGCCGGACACCGATGTCTACAGCGACGGGAGCGCGCGTTACGAGTGCACGGACGAGGAATGAAAAAGAACTCGTTAGGCATTCTTGTGCTCGCGCTGATTGCGCAATCGGCGTTCGCGTCGGTTGAAATTCCTGCGCCACCGCAATCGAAAGCCATTGTGATTCGCGGCGCGACGATTCATCCGGTCAGCGGACCGGAGATCGCGAACGGCACGATCGTTTTCGACAAAGGCAAAATTACCGCGATCAGCGCTGATGCCGCGCCGCCTGCCGACGCAGAGGTGATCGACGCGACGGGCAAACATGTTTATCCCGGATTGATCAGCGCGAACACCGTCGTCGGTCTGGCGGAGATCGATGCGGTGCGTTCCACGCTCGACGTTCAGGAGACCGGCAAGATCAATCCGAACGCGCGCGCGGCGACGAGCGTGAACCCGGATAGTGAGCTCATCCCGGTCACGCGCGCCAACGGCATTCTCACTGCGCTCTCCGCGCCGGAAGGTGGACTGATCTCCGGGCAATCAGCCATCGTGCGAATGGATGGCTGGACGCCCGATCAGATGACCGTGCGTTCGCCCGTCGCCATGCACGTGCGCTGGCCGGAGATGAAGATCAATCACGAGCCGCGCGCGCCGAAATCGCCGGAAGATCAGCAGAAGGACATCGACAAAGCGATCAAGACAATCCGCGATTCCTTTGCGATCGCGCGCTCCTATTGGCAGGCAAAGAAAACGCCCGCGCCCGATTTCAAAACCGACGAACGCTGGGAAGCGATGATGCCGATCTTCGACGGCAAACTGGCGGTCTTCGTGCACGCGAACAGCGTCGCGCAGATCGAGTCCGCGCTCGCCTTCGCGAAAGATGCTCAGCTCAAGATCACGCTCGTCGGCGGGCATGATGCGTGGCGGATGGCGCAGCAACTGAAGGAGACCGACACTCCTGTAATCATCAGCTTTCCGACTGCGTTGCCGCCGCGGCGCGACGATCCGTATGACAGCCAGTTCAGCAACGCCGCGCAATTGCAGCAGGCAGGCGTGCGTTTCTGCATCGCGCGAGCCGGACGCGAGTCCGAAGCGCCGCACGAACGCAACATGCCTTTCGATGCCTCGATCTCGGCGGCGTTCGGTTTGCCGAAAGAA
>JBJMWV010000091.1:0-2756 GCA_045809985.1 Chthoniobacterales bacterium
ATCTTCGGTCTCGGTATCGATGTCGATATCGGCGATCCGAATCGCTACGTCATCTACCTCGGACAGGCCGGACTCGGGCTGCCTGATCGCGACTATTACCTGAAGCAGGACTTCGCGGCGCAGAAGACCAAGTATCAAGGCTACGTGGCGCAGTTGCTCAAGCTGGTCGACTGGCCTGAGCCGGAGAAGAGCGCGGCAGATGTCGTCGATTTCGAAACGAAGATCGCCGACGCGAGCTGGACCAAGTCGCAGCAGCGCGACCCCGTCGCGATCTACAACGTCATGTCCGTGGCCGCCCTAGAGGCACTCGCGCCGGACTTCCCGTGGCGTCCGTTCCTGATCGAAGGCGGACTGCGCGCGGCCGATCGCGTCGTTGTCCAGGAGAAGAGCGCATTCCCAAAGATCGCAACGATCTTCGCGAGCGCGCCAGTCGAGACGCTGAAGGCATGGCACGCGTTCAACATTGTCGATCACGCCGCCCCTTATCTGTCGAAGCCGTTTGCCGACGCGTTCTTTGAGATGCGCAACAAAACGCTCTCCGGTCAGGCGGAGCAGCAGGCCCGCTGGAAACGCGGCGTGCATGCAGTGAGCGGCGGCGACTACGGCGCGGGCGATCGCTTTGATCGCCTCGGCAACATCGGCTGGGCGGTGGGCCAGCTTTACAGCGCGAAGTATTTTCCGCCGGACGCGAAAGCGAAGATCGAGGACCTCGTGCGCAACGTGAAGGTCGCGATGCACGCGCGGATCGAGAAGCTCGACTGGATGGGCGACGCAACGAAGCAGGAAGCGTTGAAGAAGCTCGATACCTACGTGATCAAGGTCGGCTATCCGGACGAGGCGCGGGATTACTCGAAGGTCGAGATCCGCGCCGATGACTTGTTAGGCAACGTGCGACGTGCCGCGCAAGCCGACTGGGCTTTCTACGTCAATCGGCTTCCCGGCCCCGTCGATCGCGCCGATTGGGGCATGACGCCGCAGACGAACGACGCCTACAACGGCGCGCTGCGTGACATCGTTTTCCCGGCGGGAATTCTGCAGCCGCCGATGTTCGACGCGAACGCCGATCCGGCGATCAACTACGGCGCGATCGGGGGCGTGATTGGACATGAGCTCACGCACGGATTCGATGATCAGGGTCGCAAATTCGATACCGAAGGCAAGCTGCGCGACTGGTGGACACCGGACGACGCGAAGCAGTTTGAGGAACGCGCCGCTGTCCTTGGCGCGCAGTATTCGCAATACGAGCCCCTCCCCGGCGCGAAGGTTAATGGGCAGCTCACGATGGGCGAAAACATCGCCGACCTAGGCGGCCTGACGATTGCGCTGGATGCGTATCGCGCTTCGCTCAACGGTCAGCCTGCACCAGTCATCGATGGCCTGACGGGCGATCAGCGTGTCTTTCTCGGCTGGGCGCAAGCGTGGCGCGGGAAGGTAAAGGACGATTACGTGCGCAAGCAGGTTGTGAGCGATCCGCACTCACCGCGGCAGTACCGGGTGAATGGACCGGCGCGGAACATCGACGACTGGTATACGGCGTTTGGCGTTAAGGCCGGCGAGAAGCTCTACGTCGATCCGAAGGAGCGCGTCCGGATCTGGTAAGCACTCGTTAGGCAGCGCCGCGCAATGCCGCGGCCGCGTTCGCCGGCTGGGCGATCCAGCCGTTCGGGAACGATTCGGTCTCGTAGCCGAATTCGCGCAGGAGCCGCTGGATGTCGCCTGGGGCGACGCCGTGTTCCTGCATCCGCACGGAATTCTCCTCGACGAATAGCGTCGCGACGCGCTGCTCGCGCAGGAGCCGTTCAGAGCCGCGAAGCACGAGCGCTTCCGCTCCTTCGACGTCGATTTTCAGCACACTGATGTGTTCGTCGCCAAGTTCGTCATCCAGCGCGACGATCGGAACGGGGACGCGCTCCGTCGCTGCATTGGTCGATAATCCTCCCCACCCTGTCTGATTGCTTGGCCCTATCTCGAACATTGCCTCACCTGCTTCCGCGCCGACCGCCTTGGCAATGAGCGTGACTCGATCCTCGAAGTGATTACGCGCCACGTTGCGGCGGAACAGTTCCACGTTCCGCGGCGCTGCCTCGAACGCGATCACGCGCGTTGTCTCACTGAGCCCGGCCCAGAGAAGCGAGAAGTAGCCCATGTTCGCACCGACATCGATGAGCAGACCGCCGGTGCGCGCACGCCTAACAAGTTGCTCGCTCAGCTCGAGTTCGTAGAAGCCGGTGAACGCGATCGACCCGGAGATCGCGTCACCGGGAACGAGATCATACATCGAGACATTCGGACAAAAGGCGAGTGGTGTCGCTTCGTACAGCCGAGGCCATCGCGCGTAGTGTCGATGAAACCAGACGTAATAAACCCGTTCACGCAGCCGCGGCGGAAGCGCGCGAAGGAGCGGCCGGAGCGCCATTCGCGAAACGCCTAATGCCTAACGAAGCCTACCGGTCTCCTACTTCTTCTGAAAGGCGTGCTCGAACACGTACTTGCCGACCTGCCTGCCGAGGTCGATGCCGTCATCGGCGTCGAATTGCCAGTGAATGCCAAGGTAGATTCGGCTCTGCGCGTTTTCTTTTTCGGCGTCGGTAAGAGTGTTGAAGGTGCGGGTCACCTTCGGTCGCGCCGTGCTCGAGTTCGCCGGCAGAGTCATCCCGTTAAATTCGTCTGACATGAACGAGAACTTGATTTGGTCGGTTCCGAAAAAGCGACGCAGCACCTCGAAAATCGCACCGCCGAAAGTCGCGTGACCTGAC
>JBJMWV010000092.1:0-7595 GCA_045809985.1 Chthoniobacterales bacterium
ACTGTAGTGCGAGCGATACCAACCGCGATCGTGATGCGAGCGGTCCCAGTTGCTAGTACGCGCCCAGTTGCCGCCGCCTCTTGCAGCATAGCCATTCCACTGACCGCCACGATTCGTGTAACGACTTCCGTTTGTATTCGCCACCGCGGCATTGGTCTCCGCCGCCACGCCTGAGTTCACCACGCCAGCATTTGCCCGCTGCCCATTCCAATTACCGCGGTATTGCGAATTGCCCGTGTAAACGTGATCGCCATTGGATCGATACATGCGGGACGGAACACCAGCATTGTTGTAGCGCGCCGAACGTGAAACCGGAACGTGCTGCGTGTTTGTAAGTTGCCGCACGGTCGGGGAATTCATCGCGCGCTGGTGTTGCGCCTGCGAAACGGCGGCCCTGTGCTGCACCGCCGCACCCTTTGCCGTCGCCGTCACTTGGTCCTCCGCAAACGCGGCCGAAGAAGCGGCGAACACACCGAGAACTATCAGAGAAAAATGTTTCATTTTAGTAAGGAGTTAGACCCATCAGAGATTCGTTTATTCAACCGCTTTGGCCGTCACGAAGTTGCGATTCTGTTTTGGCGAACCGCTTCGAAGAGCACGATCGCAACCGCAGTGGCGAGGTTCAAACTGCGTGTCCCGTTCATCGGAATGGTGAGAAGTTTTTCGCGATTCGCATGCAGCAATGGCTCCGGTAGTCCTTTCGTTTCACGGCCGAAAAGCAGGAAATCTCCCGGCTGAAATCGCTGATCGAAATACGGTCGCGTCGCTTTGGTGGTGAGAAAGAAATACCTCGCGTCCGGCGCTTGCGCGACCTGCAGCGCACTGAGCGACGGCCAGAGCTGTACGTCCACCTCCTTCCAGTAATCCAATCCAGCGCGCTGGAGTTGCCGATCGTCGATATTGAACCCGAGCGGCTCGATGAGGTGCAGCGTCGAACGCGTCGCGAGACAAAGCCGCCCAACGTTGCCGGTATTCGGCGGAATCTCCGGCTCGACGAGAACGACGTTGAACAAATCAGCCGAGCTTGCTCGCGACGTACTTCTCGAGCTTCACGATATCCGCGGCGAATTTGCGGATGCCTTCCGCGGTTTTCTCGGTCGCCATCGCGTCGTCATTCAGCAGATAGCGGAACGACTTCTCGTCGGTCGGCGTCGGCTTCACATCCGAGCTCTTCGCCTTTTCCGGGCTGAGCTTGCGCTCGACCGGTGCAGTCGAATCTGCAAGCTCCTTCATCAACTCGGGGCTGATCGTGAGCAAATCGCACCCGGCCAGTTCGATGATTTCGCCGACGTTTCGAAAACTCGCGCCCATCACCTCCGTCGGGATGTCGAACTTCTTGTAGTAGGTGTAGATCTCCTGCACCGACTGCACGCCCGGATCTTCCGCGCCTTTGTAGTCGCGGTTGTTCGCCTTCTTGAACCAATCGTAGATGCGGCCGACGAACGGTGAGATCAGCTGCACCTTCGCTTCCGCGCAACGCGCCGCCTGCACGAGAGAGAAGAGCAAGGTCATGTTGCAGCGAATGCCTTCGCGCTGCAGCTGCTCGGCCGCCATGATGCCTTCCCACGTCGACGCAATTTTGATCAGCACCCGCTCGCGCCCGATGCCGCGCTTCTCGTAAAGCTCAATCAGATGCCGCGCCTTCGCGATCGAACCTTCCACATCGAAGGACAACCGCGCGTCCGTCTCGGTCGAAACGCGACCGGGCACGATCTCGAGAATGTCGCAGCCGAACTGGACTAACAAGTGGTCGATCGTGTCTTCGATTTGCGCAGTGCCAGTCAATGCGGAGTTCTTGCGATCGCGCAATACCTCCTCGAGCAGGTGGCTGTAAGCTTCCTTCTGTGTCGCAGCAAAAATGAGACTTGGATTCGTCGTCGCGTCCTGCGGCTTGAAATCACGAATCGTCTCAAAGTCGCCGGTGTCCGCTACGACTTTGGTGAAGCGCTTCAACTGCTCGAGTTGATTGCTTTGCGTTTGAGTCTTCGGTTCTGCGATCGCGCTCATGCAAAAGCGTACGCACTGTGCGCGACTTAACAACTAGCGACGCGCTTCTGCGGCCGCGAACTAGCCGGCAAGAATCGCGTCGATTGCGCGAAGCTCCTCGTCGCCAAAGGCGAGATTCTCGAGCGCTTTCACGTTGTCCTCTACCTGATCAACATCCGACGCGCCGATCAGCGCGGTCGTGACTGCAGGTGAGCGGAGCGTCCACGCGATCGCCATCTGCGGAAGCGTCTGTCCACGCGCGTCCGCGATTGCGTTCAGCTTCCGGACTTTTTCCTGCACCGCGGGTGTGATCGCGTCGCGCTGTTCTTTCGTCCAACGGCGAATCGCGCGCGAACCTTCCGGCACACCATCGAGGTATTTCGTGCTGAGCAGTCCTTGCGCGAGGACAGAATAGGCAACGACGCCGACGCCAAGTTCGCGGCTCGAGCCGAGGAGTTCATCTTCAACCTCGCGACGGAAAATGCTGTAGCGATCCTGAGAAACAACGATCGGCGCGAGGTGCAACTCGTGCGCGAGCCGGCAGGCCTTCGCGAAGATGTCTGCCGGATAGTTACTCAGTCCAACGTAGAGCGCTTTGCCTTGCCGCACGATCTGGTCGAGCGCGCGCAGTGTTTCCTCCAGCGGCGTCTCGGGATCGTAGCGATGCGAGTAGAAGATATCGACGTAGTAGAGCGCGAGGCGTTGAAGCGACGCATCGATGCTGGCAAGCAATGACTTTCGCGAGCAGCCTTCGCCATACGGACCAAGCCACATGCGGAAGCCCGCTTTCGTCGAAACGATGAGCTCTTCGCGCGGCATCTCGCGCAACGCGCGGCCGACCATGATCTCGGCCCGGCCCGGCGGTGTGCCGTAGTTGTTCGCGAGATCGAAATGCGTGATGCCGAGATTGAACGCGGTGAAGATGCAGCCGCGCGCAATCTCGGGACCGACGTAGCCGCCGAAGGTTTCCCACGCGCCTAACGAGAGCATGGGCAACTTCAATCCGCTCCGGCCGCAGGCGCGGAACGGCATGTTGTCGTAGCGCGTCTCGTCCGCTTTGAACTGCTGCCAGCTCAAGCGGTCACGCTGCACCGGCCGCACCCCGGTTGGCGTGATCGGTGTCGGCGCGCGGAGCACTGGCTTAATGCCGTGCGGCGTCCGCTTCTTGAATTCCGGTTCGTTCATCGCCAACGGCGACTATTAAACCGAAGCTGTAACTGGTTTTGCTACTGCTTTCTTCGAGCGGAGCGCGTGCCGGACGAAATTGTTCCCGATCTCCCACATCGGTCCCGGGAATTTGCGGCACTCGGTGAGGACTTCGTCGAGTGCGTTGATGAAGCGATCCACCTCGCGTTCGCCGATCATCAGCGGCGGCAAAATCTTGATCACGTCCATCGCGTGACCGGCGACCTGAGTAAGGATGCGATGCTTGCTCAACATCTGCGTCACGACCATCTGCGCGAAGAGAACCTTGTCGACCCTGTGCAGAAGCTTCCAGCCCATGCGCAACTTCATCTCGTTAGGCTCCTGGAACTCGATCGCGATGATCAGTCCTTTGCCGCGGACTTCCTTAATGAAGGAATGCTTCGCCTTCAACGCATCGACGCGTTCCATGATCATTGCGCCCATCCGTGCCGAGTTCTCGATCAGCTTCTCGTTGTCGAGCACCTCGAGTGAGGCGAGACCGCACGCCATCGCGAGATTGTTCCGGCCGAAGGTTGTTGAGTGAACAACACAGCGATCCATCCGCGAGAAAGTCTTCTGATAGACCTCGCGGCGGGCGACGATCGCACCACACGGCACGTAGCCGCCGCTCAGGCTCTTCGCCAGCGTGATAATGTCCGGCTCGAGATTCCAATGCTGGAACCCGAACATCTTGCCGGTGCGTCCGAGCCCGGTCTGGATTTCATCCGCCACGAAGAGCGTCCCATACTTCCGGCAAAGCTCCTGCGCTCTATTATAGAAGTCGCTTTTCGGAGACTTGCAGCCTTTGCCCTGGACCGGCTCGAAGAAGAACGCAGCGACATCGCGCTTCGATAGCTCGCGCTCGAGTGATTCGAGGTCGTCGAGCGCGACGCGCGTTTCAAAACCCGGCATCAACTCGCCAAAACCTTCGGTGAAACTTTCGCAGCCCATGAGCGAGAGCGAGCCGAGGCTCAAGCCATGGAACGCACTCTCCAGTGAGATGACGCGCTTCCGTCCAGTCGCGGCCCGCGCGAACTTCAACGCGCCTTCGATCGCTTCCGTGCCGCTATTGCAAAAGAACACTGCATCCAGATGCGGCGGCGTGCGTTTCGTGATCGCCTCCGCAAGCAAACCACTGAGCAGCGAGCAATCCATCTGCACCATGTTTGGCAGATCAAGCTCGAGCACATCGCCGATCGCCTTCTTCACCGCGGGATGATTGCGGCCGATGTTGAAAACCGAGTAGCCGCTCAGGAAATCGAGGTAATCTCGATTGTCCATGTCGTAGAGATAAGCGCCTTCGGCGCGCGCATAGACGCGATCAAAACCAATCACGCGCTGCGCCGCGACAAGCGTGCGATTGAGATGGCGCTCGTGCAGGTCGTAGTTCTCGCCGAGACGTGCGTGGACGATCTCTTTCAGATCAAAAGCCATGGCGCAATGCTCTCTGATGTGTGGTGGAAAAGCAACCGGCGGTCAGGGTTTCCAATCGCGGTAAGCCACGGCTGCGCCGACCTTCAGGCTGGTCTTGCTCGTTCCGTTACGCTCAAGCTGATCCGCAAGCCATTGGAACCATTCCCAGCTCTTCTGCGTGCCAGTCCGCTCGCGCTCCTCGATCACGAAAGGCTGAAACTTGCGCCAGCAAATCCGCGCCATCCCCCCGATCAAATCATCGGCCACAGAGAGCGGCACGATGCGCGCGAAGACGGAGTAGCCGAGCCCTTCCATGATCGTCGCGATCTTGAGGATCGCCCTAAGACTCCGAGCATCGGCGGCAAGCTCCGCTGCAGTCGTTCCTTCTGGAATCGCCGCGGCAATCATCGACGAGCTCATCCATTCCGGTGTCATCAACGCCTGCACCGCAGTGAAGGCAGCACGCTCTTCGCGGTCCCGCCGCGCGCGGCGCATTTCGATCACTCCGAAGACGACACCAGTGATAACGGTGAGCGCAGTCGCAACGTTGGCGAGGGTCGATAAGTCCACCGCGGCAGGCTAGCGATTCCACACCACGATAAGAACTTCATTTTGGCATCTCCTGATCGCTCGCTGCGGACAATCAGCGCGCCGAAAACGAAGAAGCCGCAGAGCTCACGCGGAGCCCTGCGGCATTCCCCTTTCCTAACCTAACTCTTAGTCCTGATCGACTTCGACCTTGGTCACGGTCGTGCTGCCGGGCGTGTCATAATAGACATGCACCGGGACGCCGGGTTTGATCATCGACGCTTCGATGGTCTTACCGGAGCGGTTCACGTAGGTGACCGTCTTGCCGAGGGTGTAGGTGGCCGGTTCGGTCACGCCCGTGCGGCGAACTACGATCGTCTTGCCTGGTTCGAACGTGGACACCGTTCCCTCAGCCGAGGTGGTGCTCGTCGTCGTCTCAGTCTTGCTGCCCAATGGGCCGGATTTCGTCTTACTGGTTTCAGTTGTCGTGCTCGTCTGGGCGAAAGCCAAGGGCGCGATCGCTACGCAGGCGAGTGTGAGGATGGTCTTTTTCATAGTAAAAGGTTCGACCCCTGCGACGCGCGATCTATTCAAGCCGAGCGGAAGAAATTCAGCTGGTTGAGTGGCAGTTCGCATCAGCTAACGTGCGGCACATGCCCGCTCTATCTGACCCGCCGATCACGCCAGAGCTCGTCGCGAAGCACGGCCTCACCGGGGAAGAGTTCGAGCGGATCAAGAAGATCCTCGGGCGCGAGCCGAACTTCACTGAGCTCGGCATCTTCTCCGTGATGTGGAGCGAGCATTGCTCGTATAAAAACTCGCGGCGCGAGCTGAAGAAATTCCCCACCAGCGGTCCGAACATTCTGGTTAAGGCGGGGGAAGAAAATGCCGGCGTGGTCGATATCGGCGACGGCTGGGCGGTCGCCTTCAAGATCGAATCGCACAATCACCCGAGCGCGATCGAGCCATTCCAAGGCGCGGCCACAGGTGTCGGCGGAATCATCCGCGACATCTTTACGATGGGCGCCCGGCCGGAGTTTTCGCTGAACTCATTGCGCTTCGGCCCAATCACCGGCGACTCGCCGAACGTGAAGACGAACCGCCGCTTGTTCGCCGGCGTCGTCGCGGGAATTTCGCACTACGGCAACTGCATCGGCGTGCCGACGATCGGCGGCGAGATCTACTTCGACGAAAGCTTCGAAGGCAATCCGCTGGTGAATGTCTTTTGCCTCGGCGTCTTGCGGCACGAGCAACTCGCGCGCGGCGCGGCGAGCGGTGTTGGCAATCCGGTGTTTTACGTCGGGGCGGAAACAGGGCGAGATGGCTTGGCGGGCGCGGCGTTCGCCTCAAGGGAACTGACGGAAGAATCCCGCGAAGATCGACCCGCGGTGCAGGTTGGCGATCCATTCAAAGAGAAGTTGCTCCTCGAGGCCTGTCTCGAATTGCTGGCGACGGATGCAGTCGCGGGAATCCAAGACATGGGCGCGGCCGGCCTGACCTGCTCCACCTGTGAAACCGCGAGCCGCGGCGGAACCGGCGTGGAGATCGATCTCGCGAAAGTGCCGAAGCGTGAAACCGGCATGACTCCGTACGAAACGCTCCTGAGCGAGTCGCAGGAACGGATGTTGATCATCGCGAAGCGCGGCAAGGAAGATGTCGTTAGGCGCATCTTCGAGAAATGGGACGTGCCCTGCGCGGAAATTGGCCGCGTCACAGATGACGGCATGATGCGCGTGCGCACCAACGGCACCATCGCCGCCGAAATTCCAGCGAAGCCACTCGCAGATGAAGCTCCGCTCTACACGCGCGATGCAGAAGCGATTACCGCAGAGAACGCGCAGGACGCAGAGTTCATTAAGAAAGTCTCTGCGAACTCTGCGTCCTCTGCGGTTGAATCTCTTCGCCAGCTTCTCGCCGATGCGACGATTGCCTCGAAGAACTGGGTGTATCGCCAGTACGATCACATGGTGCGGACCGGAACAGTCGTTAGGCCCGGCTCAGACGCCGCAGTCTTTCACGTCCGCGAAGCAAACAAATACCTCGCCGCGACGAGCGATTGTAATTCGCTCTACTGCTCGTTAGACCCGCGTGAAGGCGGACGCATTGCCGTTGCTGAAGCCGCGCGCAATCTCACCTGCTCCGGCGCGAAGCCGCTCGCGGTCACGGACAATCTCAACTTTGGCAATCCCTATAAGCCGACGAATTTCTGGCAGCTGCGCGAGTGCGTTGAAGGTGTGGCGGAGACCTGCCGCGCGTTCGGCACGCCGGTGACTGGCGGCAACGTCTCTCTATATAATGAGAGTCCCGCCGGCGTAGTCGATCCGACTCCCACCGTCGCGATGGTTGGTCTGATCGACGAAGAGGCGCACATCACCACGCAGTGGTTCAAGGCCGCGGATGACGTGATAGTCCTCATCGGTGAAAACACCGACGAGCTCGGCGCATCGCGTTTCCTGAAGGTTTGTCACGGACTAAAGGCCGGG
>JBJMWV010000093.1:0-2036 GCA_045809985.1 Chthoniobacterales bacterium
AGTGCTTGAACTTGTCTGGCGCGACGAGAATCCGCACTACTTCAACTTCCGTTCAAGAATCTCACCTGCGAGCTGCGGATTAGCCTTGCCTTTCGACAGCTTCATCACCTGGCCTTTGAGGAAGTTCAGCGACGCCGTGTTTCCGGCACGAAAGTCAGCGGCCGGTTTCGGATTTGCCGCGATCACCTGATCGCAAATCGCCTCGAGCGCACTGGTGTCACTCAACTGCTCGAGCCTTTTCTCCTGCACAATGGCAGTCGGAGGTTTTCCACTCGTGAACATTTCGGCGAACACTTCCTTCCCTTGCTTGCTGCTGATCTTTCCGCTGTCGATCAGATTCACCAGCTCATCGAGCGCTTCCGGTCGGATCGGGCAATCGCCGATCGTGCGCGACGCCGCGCCGAGCGCGCTTTGCAGATCGTTCAGGATCCAATTCGCGACACTCTTCGGGTTTCGCGCGCCGTTCGCCGCGGCCTCGAAGTAGCGCGCGAGCTCAAGATCGTTCGCGAGAACGCCGGCATCGTAGGCGCTGACTTCATATTGCCTCACGAATCGTTCGCGCTTCGCGGCGGGCAATTCGGGCAGACGGCGACGCGCGTCGTCGAGCAAAGTCTCGGTGCGGATCGGCACAAGATCCGGATCGGGGAAGTACCGGTAGTCGTGCGCGAACTCTTTCGTGCGCATGAGGAACGTTTCGCCGGCCGAGTCGTCCCAGCCACGCGTCTCCTGCTCCAACTGCTCGCCGCGCGTGAGCGCTTCCGTTTGCCGCTCGATCTCGAAAGCGAGCGCGCGACGCACTCCGCTGATCGAGTTCATGTTCTTGATCTCGACCTTCGCGCCAAGCGTCGACTGCTCGTTAGGCCGAACGGACACGTTACAGTCGCAACGCAGTTGTCCCTTCTCCATATCGGCATCGCTCACGCCGCCGTAGATCAGGATCTGTTTGAGCGCGGTGAGGAACGCGAATGCTTCTTCCGGCGAGTTGATCTCCGGTTGGCTCACGATCTCCATCAGCGGTGTGCCGGCGCGATTGAAGTCGATCCCGGTACTACTCTCGAAGTGGAAACTCTTCGCCACATCTTCCTCCAGGTGGATGCGGACTAACGAGACCTGTTTCTGGGCGGCGTTCTTCTGTGCGTCTTTAGGATACGCGAGTTCATGCAACGGCACCGCGCCGTTCGTGCACAGCGGCTGATCGTATTGCGTGATCTGGTAGTTCTTCGCTACGTCTGGATAGAAGTAATTCTTACGATCGAATCTGCTGATCGCCGGAATGTCGCAGTTCAGCATCAAACCGGTGAGCACCGTCATGCACAGCGCTTCGTGATTCATCACCGGCAGCGCGCCAGGAAATGCAAGGCAGATCGGGCACGTATGCGTGTTTGGCTCCGCGCCGAACTCAACCGGACAGCCGCAGAACATCTTTGATCGCGTCGTGAGTTGGACGTGAACTTCGAGGCCAATCGTCGCGATGTAACTCATCGCGGGTTCGCGGCGTAATCGAGCGCTTTTCTTAAATCGAACTTCTTCACCTGCGCGGCGAGCTCGGGGTCGTTCGCCGCTTGGATCAAACGATCGTCCTGCAGCAAGGCCCAGAGTTTTCCTTCCTGCAGCATGCGCTGAATCTGCGGATCAGCGCGCAACGCGAGGAGCTTCGGGTTGTCGGTTAACTCGGCGACTCCCGGATAGGAGAGGAAGCGTTCCGCGCGATCGGGGCGGGAGAAGACTTCACCGACTTTTGCGAGCGTCTCGTAGATGCCGCCGGGAATCACATCCGTCTGCTTCACGGCATTGCCGACTGGTCCGAGTTCGATCGATTTTTTCAGGCGTGCGAGCGTGACGGTGAGCGAGTTCTCGTCGGGAACTTCGCTGACGATGCGACGGGCTGCGGCCGCGCGACGATTCGTTGGCCGCTCCTCGAACGCTGGGATGCGATT
The DNA here is from genome assembly GCA_045809985.1 of Chthoniobacterales bacterium. Taxonomy (GTDB): domain Bacteria; phylum Verrucomicrobiota; class Verrucomicrobiia; order Chthoniobacterales; family UBA10450; genus JACCTI01. The sequence goes on from JBJMWV010000093.1 coordinate 1,938, forward strand.
CGGCGCGCTTGCGTTGACCTGTGCTTCCGCGACGGCGCCGATCGAGCGCACGCCGACGATCATGAGCCAGATGAAGAAAAGCCCGAAGAGCACGCCGAG
>JBJMWV010000094.1:0-4143 GCA_045809985.1 Chthoniobacterales bacterium
CAATCTTGTCGATCTCGTCGATGTAAACGATGCCGATCTCGGCGCGCTTCACGTCGTAGTCGGCGTTCTGCAAGAGTCTCAGGATGATGTTCTCAACGTCTTCTCCGACGTATCCGGCCTCAGTCAGGGTAGTCGCATCAGCGATGCAAAAAGGCACATCGAGGATCTTCGCCAGCGTCTTCGCGAGCAGCGTTTTGCCCGAACCTGTCGGTCCAATTAACAGAATGTTGCTCTTTTCGATCTCAACATCCGCGAACGGATCCGGCTGAAACGCCGCCGAAGAGTCGGTCGGAGGCGAGCTCTGGAGCACCCGCTTAAAGTGGTTGTGGACCGCGACCGAGAGCGTCTTTTTCGCGACGTCCTGACCGATCACATACTGGTCGAGCGAACGGCGAATTTCTACCGGCTTCGGCACCCGAATATTCGAGGATTGCCGTCGTGCATCCTCGTTCAGCTCCTTGTCGAGGATGCTCTTACAAACGTTGATACAGCTGTCGCAAATGTAAACGCCGGGACCGGCGATGAGCTTGCGCACCTCCGCGTGGCTTTTGCCACAAAAGGAGCACATCGTGAGGTTGGAAGCGCGGGCCATTCTGTGGGCCTTTTACAGCAAGTGCTATTCCTCGACCTTTTGCGGCAAAGCGGCGTCCTGAATCGCCGCCGTTTCCTTTGAAACAACGCCGTCGATCAGCTTCGCTTCCTTGCGCGACTTGATCACTTCGTCGACCAAGCCGTAGTCCTTTGCCTCGGCGGCCGACATGTAATAATCGCGGTCCGAATCCAGCCGCACCTTCTCCTCCGGCTGGCCGGTGTGTTGCGAGATGATTTTGATCAGGCGCTTCTTGAGCTTGAACATGTATTCCACCGTCCGCTCAACGTCGCTCGCCTGACCCTGCGCACCGCCAGAGACCTGGTGGATCATGATATCCGAGTTCGGCAGCGCGTAGCGTTTGCCTTTCGTCCCCGCGCACAAAAGCACCGCTCCCATGCTCGCCGCCATTCCGAGGCAATAAGTCGTCACGTCGCAGGTTAAAAACTGCATCGTGTCGTAGATCGCGAGGCCCGCGGTGACGCTCCCGCCGGGAGAGTTGACGTAAATGTTGATGTCCTTTTTACCGTCTTCCATCTGCAGGAAGAGCAACTGCGCGATCACCAGATTCGCAATGTGATCGTCGATCGGCGTGCCGATGAAAACGATGCGGTCCTTGAGCAACCGCGAGTAGATATCGTAACTGCGCTCCCCTCGCCCGGTCTGCTCGACCACCATCGGGACGAGCACGGATTGGGAGCGATTTGGTTCGTTAATGGTCATGAGAATGTTCGTGGTGAGCATCCGCGGATGCCCCTTCGGAAGATGAAGCGACAGTAATGGTTGCCTTCAGGAATTCAAGGGTCTTACCCAGCAGAACCTCCTCGGCGAGGCCGTCCAAGCGGTCGTGTTCCTGCAATTCTTTGCGCAGTTTGTCGACGGGCATGTTGTATTGCTGCGCCTGTTCGCGAATGCGTTCATCGAGATCTTCGCGCGTGACTTCGATCTTCTCGCGCTCAGCGATGCGATGGAGAATGAAGTTGGTCTTCAGTCGATTCGCCGCGAGTCCACCGGCGCCGTCGATCAACTCCTTCTCCTTGCCCTTCAGCATTTCATCAGGAACGCCCCGCTCGCGATTGCGGTGCACAAGTTCATTTAGCGCGCGACGCGTTTCGTTCTTCAGCAAGGTTGGCGGCAAATCAAAGCTGATGTGCTCATGGAGATAACGAATGATGCCTGACTCCTTCGCGCGTTCGATGTCGTGTTGCTTCTCGTGCTCGAGACTGTGCTCCACGGTGTGACGCAGCTCGTCGAGTTTCTTTCCGGGCAGCAGCTTTTCGGCTAACGCGTCATCGACTGGCGGCAGAACCTTTTGTTTGATCTCGTTCAACGTAACCGCGTAGTCGGCTTTCTTTCCCGCAACTTCGGGCACCGGAAACTCTGCCGGGAATTCCACCTGCACGCTGCGCGTGTCGCCCTTGTTCATCCCGACGACCTGCTCAGAAAACTTGGGCAGGAAATTCTCCGGCGCGACATGCAGCCAGAACTTCTTTCCGCCGTGCAAATTCTTGCTCGCCTCAGGCGCGATCTCCTGGATCGGAACGCCTTCAACCGCTCCCTCGAAATCGATCACCGCAAAATCTTCCATCGCGAGCGGCCGATCGTTCACGTCCTCGAAGTCTGCCGCTTGCTCGCGCAAGCGCTCGATCGCCTCGTCGATGTCCTCCGGCTTCACTTCCGCTGACGGAAGCTCGACAGGAATGTTCTTGTAGTCGGGCAGATCGAACTCCGGCGCGGTCACAACCGTCGCGCGGAAACGCATTGAGCGATCGTCTCCGAACTCGACATCCTCGAGATTCGTTAGGCTAACGACACGCAGTTGCTTCTCCGCAATGGCCTCGTGGTAACTCTTCGAGACGAGCTTCTTCGTCAGCTCATCCTGAATCTCTTTGCGAAATTTTTTCTCGATGACAGCCTTCGGCGCCTTCCCCTGCCGGTAACCAGGAATGCGGGCGTACTTTGCGTAGTTCGCCGCGAGCGAATCCCACTCCTTGCTCACCTCTTCCGGGGGCAATTCAATGTTCAACGTAGCGACGCTGTGCGGCTGCGTTTCGACTTCGACTTTCATGAAGGAGCGACGTTACGGGCGCGCCGCACCGAGCGCAAACTACGCGCCGAAAGCGCGTTCGCCACGGACGTAAACCGCATGCGTTCGCGGGAAACCGAAGTAATACGCGAGCTCGCGGTAATCGGCGCAATCGAAGATCCCGAAGTTGGCGAGTTTGCCTGATTCAAGCGAGCCAATCTTATCTCCGCGGTTCAGGCTGTAAGCGGCGTTGATCGTTGCGGCGGTCACCGATTCCGCCGGTGTCATTTTCATCTGCGTCGCGGCAAGCGAGAGCACCATCGGAATCGATGGCGTCGGCGACGAACCAGGATTGAAATCCGTCGCGAGAACGACGGCGAGACCCGCTTCGATCATGTCTCGCGCGCGGGGATAACGCGTCTTGCCTAACGAGTAAACGGAACCCGGCAGCAACACGGGCTGAACGCCCGCGCGCTTCATCGCCGCGATGCCGTCGAGCTCCGTCTGCTCAAGGTGATCCGCAGTCACCGCGCCGAGTTCCGCCGCGAGGACTGCCGCGCCGGAGTCCGTCAACTGATCCGCGTGCATGCGCAGGCGGAGGCCGTGTTCACGCGCTGCCATCAGCACTTCACGCGAAGCTTTCAGATCGAAGTAACCGCGCTCGCAGAAGACGTCGCAATACTCCGCGAGCTTTTCGGCGGCGACCTGCGGCAGCATCTCTTCGATCACGCAATCGACGTAATCGTCACACGACATTTCCTGCGGGATCGCGTGCGCGCCGAGGAAAGTCGGCACCAGCTCGATCGGCGTGCGCGCCTGCACATCACGCATCACGCGCAGCATCTTCAATTCATCGCCTAACGAGAGACCGTAGCCTGACTTCGCCTCGACCGTCGTTGTCCCGCATTGCAGAAACCATTGCAGATGTTGCAGCGTTTCCGCCGCGAGTCGCTCCCGCGAAGCCGCGCGCGTTTTGCGAACCGTCGATCGAATCCCGCCGCCCGCCGCGGCGATCTCCTCGTAGCTCACGCCGCGCGCGCGCTGCTCAAATTCATCGATCCTATTTCCGGCGAAGACAGGATGCGCATGCGCATCGACAAACCCCGGCAAAACAACGCGACCGCCGGCATCAACCATCTCCGTGTCAGCGCCTGCGCTTCTTTCGATCTCGTCCGATCGCGCGAGACGCGCAATGATTCCGTCGCGCACCAGCATCCCGCCATTTGGGATAATCCCGAGCTCACTCAGCTCCGCCCCGACGCGTGGCCGCTTCGGCCCGTCGAGGGTGACGAGCTGAGCGGCATTGACGACCGCGACTGTTTTCACTTCGCGTAGCGGGTCGCTACACCGGAGGCGAAGGCGAGGAAGAATGAGGCCGCTGCGAGAACCGTCGCGTCGGCCATATCCTTGGTCGGATCGACTTCGACGAGATCGATCATCCGCACGCGCTCGTGCGCGCCGCAGAAGCGAGCCGCCTGTCGGACCATCCACGGCTGCAAGCCGCCGGGGCGCGAACCTGGACAGGCGG
>JBJMWV010000095.1:0-2824 GCA_045809985.1 Chthoniobacterales bacterium
CGCGATACCGCAGATAAGCTGCGACCCAAAAACCCAGCCCGCCGATCGCGAAGGTGAAGGCGGTCTGGGCAAGACAATTGAAGAGATAGGAGCGCGTGCGCAAGATCGCGAAGTAATCGCGCAAACCCGCGCGAGCTTTTTCGGGTCGTTCGCCATGCACCGCGCGCGGATCGCGTTGCAGGAAGCAGAGCGCACCTAGGACGAGGCCCGGCGGAGTGACGAGATAGAATGCCCAGCGCCAGCCAAGATGCGCCGCGACAGCTCCGCCTACCACATACCCGAGTGCACTTCCGACGGGGATCGCAGCGCAGAAGATCGCCAGGATTTTCCCGCGACGCTCGATCGGGAAAAGATCCGCAAGAACAGTCGGAGCGGCCGGGCCGTAACCACCCTCGCCGATTCCAACCAGAATCCGCGTCGCGAAAAGTAGTCCGAAACTCGTCGCTAATCCCGAGCCGCCGCTGGCGAGACTCCAGAGTAGGACCGCGGAACCGATGATGAGCCAGCGCGAGAAGCGATCCGCCAGCCAGCCGAGTGCCGGCGCAGCAAGCATGTAAGTGATGAGAAATGCCGACCCGAGTGTGCCGGTTTCCGCCATCGCATTCGGATCGTTAGGCGAAAAGAAGGCATCGCGAATCTCCGGCTCGACCGCTGCCAATACCTGGCGATCGATGTAATTGAAGAGATTGATCGCAAGCAACAATCCCAAGGCGACGCGCGCACCGTGCTTGCCATCTGATTGTGCGGCCGCCATCCGAAGTTGCCGATTGCAGAGGGCAATGCGCCGATTGTAAATCATAAACAGATGCCGCCATCGTCGTTCGCAGAACGCGCTTTCTATTTTCTTGGGTTAGGCATCGCGCGCCTGGTTTATCGCGTCACGGTTCGCGGCGCAGAGCAACTGCCCGCTGGCGGGTTCCTCCTCCTGCCGAATCACACCACCTTCGTCGATGCGATCGTACTCCAGCTCGCGATGCCGAGAAAAATTCGGTTCATCATCGACGAGAGCTTCTATCGGAATCGCTGGCTGCATCCATTCCTTCGTCTCGCGGGTGCGATCCCGATCAGCGGAAAGCGTGCGAAAGAAGCCGTCCGCATCGCCGCGGAAAAGTTGCGCGACGGCGAGATCGTTTGCGTTTTTCCCGAAGGACAACTCTCGCGCTCCGGGACGTTGCTGCGTCTCCAGCGGGGATATGAATTGATCGCGCGGCAGGCGAATGTGCCACTCGTTCCGGTCTGGCTCGATGAGCTCTGGGGCTCGATCTTTTCCTTCCAAGGCGGGCGCTTCTTTACGAAATGGCCGCGCCACTTTCCCTATTGCGTCCTCGTTGCGTTCGGCCGCGCCCTCGCGCCACGTGAAGCGGACATCGCGACCGTGCGCGAGGAGTTACTGAAGCTCGGCGAGTTCTGTTACAGCCAGCGTCCGGTCTTGCGGCAGCATCTCGCGCGCGCCGCGCTCCGCGGCGTGAAGCGGCACCCGTTTCGCACCGCGATCATCGATGGCGTGGACGATTCGACCCTGTCCTTCGGGAAATTGCTCGGCGTTGCTCTGGCTTTGTCGCGACATCTGAAGACGAACTGCGCGGAGCGGCGCGTGGGCATTGTCTTGCCGCCGGGGAAAGGCGGCGTGGTCGCGAATCTCGCCACCGTGCTCGCCGGCAAGATTCCGGTGAACCTGAACTTCACTTCTGGACGCACCGCGATCCAATCCGCACAAGCGCAAGCCGGCCTCGCCACCATCATCTCCGCGCGTGCCGTGGCGACGCGGCTCACGGATTTTCCGTGGACGCCAAACGTAATCAATCTCGACGAGCTTCTGCCCGCGATGAAGCCGGCGATCCTCTGCTGGTGGCTGCTCGGCCTCGTGCTACCGACGCGAATCCTCGCCGCGCTTCTCCACCTGCCAAAAATGGGGGATCGCGAAGAAGCAGTCCTGCTCTTCACCAGCGGAAGTGCCGGCGCGCCAAAGGGCGTCCCGTTGAGTCACCGCAACATCATCGGCAACGTGTCACAGTTCGCGGTTCTGCTCGATGTGAATCCGAACGAATCGATCCTCGCTTCGCTGCCCTTCTTCCACACCTTCGGTTGCACGGTGACGTTGTGGTTCCCGCTCATCGAGAACATCCGCATCGTCACCTATCCGACCCCGCTTGAGGCCGCAAAAAACGCCGCGCTGGTAGAGCGCTATGAAGTCAGCGTGATGTTCGCCACGCCGACTTTTCTCCGCACCTATTTGCGGAAAGCGGAGCCGCAGCAGTTGCGCAGTTTGCGTCTCGTTATCACCGGCGCGGAGAAGTTGCCTAACGAGCTCGCAGAGGCATTCGAAGCGCGTTTCGCCAAACCCGTTTACCAAGGCTACGGCCTCACCGAAACCTCGCCGGTCATCAGCGTGAACCTTCCCTCTCCGATCGCAAAAACCGGCGAGTCAGTGCAGCCATCGAGCCGCCTTGGTTCGACAGGAAAAATGGCGCCAGGAATAGCAGCGGAGATTCGCCATCCGGAATCCGGCGAGAAACTCAGCCTGCACGATACGGGCATGCTGTGGGTTCGTGGGCCGAATATTTTCGGCGGCTATCTTAACGATGCGCAACGCAGCGCGGAGGTGCTCGTCGATGACTGGTTCATGACCGGCGACCTCGGTCGCTTCGACGAAGACGGATTCCTCTTCATTGAGGGCCGGCTCTCACGCTTCTCGAAAATCGGCGGCGAAATGATACCGCACGAAATGATTGAGCAGAAAATCATTAATGCGCTGCAGATCGCCGATCACGGCGAGCGCAACATCGCGGTCATGGGCGTGCCTGATGAAAGCAAGGGCGAAGCG
>JBJMWV010000096.1:0-2233 GCA_045809985.1 Chthoniobacterales bacterium
GGTGGAAAAGCGTTCCCCGATGGGAAGCTCGAACTTTCGCTCGCGCGGACGTTGCCGATGAAAGACTGTTCTCAGGTTAAGACCCAGCGCGAGAGTTGGTCGCTCAGCGCAGACGCGAAGGTCCTCACGATTCACATGAATGCGGAGATGCCGCAGGGTCCGGTGGAATACGATCTCGTCTTCACGAGGAAGTGATCGAGGGGAACACTGTAGTCCTGAGCCCGACACACCCGTAGGTAAAAAACCTACGAAAAGTGAACGCACGCTATCCGCGAGTTACGAAACAACAGGGTGAACGTGCTCGTGGTCGAAGATGAGCCCGGCACCTCTGCAGTCCTTACCAAGCTGCTGACTCGCTGGGGATACGACGTCGCAATCGCGGCGTCAGCCGATTCGGCGCGCACGTTTCTCGACAATTTCCGCTTCGACGCGTTGTTGAGTGATCTTCGCCTGCCGAACGGTGACGGCCTGGAGATCGTCGCGGAGGCGAAACGACGGCAGCCGCGCACCCTGACGGTTGCGCTCGGCGCGCAAGCCGACGCAGCGGATCGAGATGCCGGGCTACGCGCTGGGTTCGATCATTACCTCGCGAAACCTTTCGACGCGCGTTACCTGCGCGAACTGTTGGCGGCAGGATAACCGTCGATGCGCAGAGACTCTGCTGATTTTGCAACTTCGTGGTGAGTCGGAGGTTTAATCAAAAACCCAGAGGAGGAATATCGATGACGTGGCAAAAATTGAGTGTGCTTGGTGTGGCGATCGTTGCCTTAGGGCTGTCTGCGGCTCCGCGGGCGAAGGCCGGCGAAGAGATGATCGAGCAGGAGAGCACGCCGGCACCGCGGTATAACTACACGCAACCGCAGGAGCGGGTCTACTACGCGGCCCCCGCGGTGACTGTCGGTGTCTATCCGCTGTTTGGCTTTGGCTGGCCATACGGCTACTACGGATACGGCTATCACCGCTACTATGGCGGGCATCACCGCTACTACGGCCATGGGCGCTATTATGGTGGGCGCGGCTACGCGGGTGTGCATTACCGGCGGTAATTAATCGCGGGAAGTTACGCGTACTCGCGCGCATCGTTTAAGCGGCTGCGATCGCGCTCTGCACACGCTGGCACGCCAGCGTTGTCTCGGGCGCTGCATCTGGCGCAAACTGCGCCGCGATGAGTGCTGAGAACAAGATCGATTACATAGAGTTTCAGGCGGCAGACCTGGCGAGAACGCGCGCTTTCTTCGAGCAACTCTTTGGCTGGAAGTTCACCGATTACGGGCCGGATTACACTTCCTTTGAAGACGGCCGCATCGCCGGCGGCTTTGCTCGCGCGGAGAAATCCTCAACGCTCGCGGCCGGCGGAGTGTTGGTGGTTTTTCATCACGCACGGCTTGAGGAAGCGCGACAACGCGTGATCGATCTCGGCGGACGGATCACAGCAGACATCTTCCCGTTTCCCGGCGGTCGGCGGTTCCACTTTGCGGAGCCGAGCGGCAACGAGTGCGCCGTTTGGTCGGAAGATCCTGCGGCGTAGAGTGCTGAGTCGCTGGAGTTGACGCGCGGATAGCTTCTAGTCTCGCTTCAGGTATGGCCGGCGCTGCGGAGTTGAACCGCTTCGGGCAAGACGATATGCAGTGGCAATGAATCGTCCTCTTTGCTTCGCGATTGCGCTTCTTGCCTTGCCGCTCATTCTCAATGCGCAGCAGCAACAACCCGCGAATCCGCCGCGCAACCGCCTGGACAAAGCGTTGGTCACGAAGGCAACCCCGGAGCCGAAGGGGAAGGTGTCGCCTAACGAGTCGAGGAATGTGAAGCAATACACGATCGAGCAGTTCATGAACACGACCCGCGTGGGCGGAAGCGCGTTCACGGCGGATGAGCAGACCGTCCTGTTTCACAGCAACAAGAGCGGCATCTTCAATGTCTACAGCGTGCCCTTCGCCGGGGGTGAACCGAAGCAGCTCACCGATTCGGCAAAGGAAAGCACCTACATCGTGACCGCGTTTCCGACCGACGCGCGTTTTCTCTATCGCCACGACGTCGGCGGCAACGAGAACGAGCACCTTTACCTGCGCGAGATCGACGGCAGCGAGCGCGATCTCACGCCGGGCGAAAAGACGAAGGCGAATTTCCTCGGCTGGAGCCAGGATCGGAAGTCGTTCTTCATCTCGCGCGTTTGCGTGTCGTAGAGATAAACGTCCGAGTCGGCGGTCGAAGCGCCCGGCTTGTTGAACGCGAC
>JBJMWV010000097.1:0-5732 GCA_045809985.1 Chthoniobacterales bacterium
ACAGTGCTGCCGAGCTACGCGTTCGCGAAGCTGACGTTCCGACTCGTTCCGGATCAGGACGGCGAGGACGTTCTGAAGCTTGCCCGCAAACATCTCGAGAAACATTGCCCGCCGACTGTGACGCTGGAGATGACCGACGGTCACAGCGGCCCGTGGTATCTGACTGATCCGCATTCGAATTTCGGGGAAGCCGCACAGCGCGCGTTACGCGAAGCGTTCAACGGCAAAGAGCCCGCGCTCATTCGCGAAGGCGGCAGTATTCCGATCACTTCGCAATTCCGAACGATTCTCGGAACGGAGACGCTGCTCGTTGGCTTAGCGCTGGCGGATTGTCGCGCGCATTCGCCTAACGAGAACTTCCCGCTCGAGAACTTCGAAGCCGGCATTCGCCTGAACAAAGCTATCCTACGGGAACTCGCCCGTTGAGGAAGGTCGCTCTTCTACTCGCGGCGATGATCTTGGTTGCGGGCATCGCTCCGCAGCTGCGCAGCGAGCAGTCGTTAGGCGACAAGATCAAAAACATCTTCGAGCCAACGCCGCCGCCGAAGAAAAAGAAGAAGTCCTCGTCGAGCAAAGCGACGCCTTCGCCTTCGCCGTCTCCGAAAAAGAAGGAGTCGCCGAGCCCATCTCCGTCCGCTTCACCGAAGAAGAAGGCGTCCCCTTCGCCGTCACCAAAAGAGGAACACGAACAGGAGGCAACGCCGAAGTTGAAGCGCGCGCCATCGCCGTCGCCAGGCTCGAAAAAGAAGAAGAGCTCGCCGTCACCAACTCCTTCACCGGAAGAGTCGCCCAGCCCGACAGAAGCTCCGTCGCCCACCCCAAGCCCGAGCGCGTCGCCTAACGACAAGAAGAAAGACAGGCCCGCTGGCGTCTCAATTTCGCCTAATGAGATCTCCGGCTTCGATGAATATCCGGAGCGGGTGCGCAAGATCATTGAAGGAGCGCTCGATCTCGCGTCGCGAAATCTCAGTTACAAGTACGGTTCCGCTGATCCCGCGAACGGCGGGATGGATTGCTCCGGCTTTGTCTACTACCTGCTGCGCGAGAACGGCATTACCGATGTGCCGCGCGATTCAAGCGGGCAGTACGTCTGGGTTCGGAAGTCGGGAAAATTTGAAGCCGTCGTGAGCAAGAAAGACGACACGTTTGAGCTCGCGAATCTAAAACCTGGCGATCTGCTGTTCTGGAGCGGGACCTACGACATCGAACGCGATCCGCCGATAACGCATGCCATGATTTACCTCGGGAAAGAGAAGTTGACGGGACGGCGCATCATGGTCGGCTCGAGCGATGGTCGCACTTACCACGATCAGTCACGCTACGGCGTCAGCGTCTTTGATTTCCGCGTCTCGCGCGCCGGCCACGCAGCGGAGAATGGCCGCACACCGGACTTCGTCGGCTACGGCAAAATTCCCGGGCTGGGGGATGGTTGAGATTCGTTAGGCAACGGCGCCGCTGGGCGCGTCGTGCGGTATACGTCGCAGGAGATGACTAGGACGTATCCGGTGAGCAACACGACAACTGCGCGCTGCTCCGCAACCGTCAGCTTAAAGACTTGCCACAGTCTCTTCACGTGCTGCGTAGCGGATCGGGTCGCGCAGGCCTGCTTCGCGAAAACCCTTCAGGCGCAGTTGGCAGGAATCGCACACGCCACACGCGGCTCCGTCTTCCGATGGATTGTAGCAACTGTGCGTGATCGAAAAATCCGCGCCTAACGACAGACCTTTGCGAATGATCTCGGCTTTCGTGAGCTGAATGAGCGGCGCGTTGATCTTGATCGGTGTGCCTTCGACGCCGACTTTCGTGGCGAGCGCTGCAAGATGCTCAAACGCTTTCAGAAATTCCGGCCGGCAATCGGGATAATCGCTGTAGTCGACTGCATTCACGCCGATAAAAATCTCGCCTGCGCCGATCACCTCCGCGAACGCGAGCGCGTACGAAAGAAAGATCGTATTCCGTGCCGGAACATAGGTGACTGGAATCCCGTGACCGTGCCCGATCTCGCTTTCCGCACGGTTTTCAGGCACCGCGATGTCGTCGGTTAACGCCGAGCCGCCGAAGACGCGCAGATCAATTTCGGCAAAGCGATGTTCGACGGCTCCGAGGGTCTGCGCGACGCGCTTGGCGTGTTCAATTTCGATCCGATGCCGCTGGCCGTACTTGAACGAGAGCGCATGTGCCTCAAACCGATCGGCCACTGCAATCGCGAGCGTGACCGCGGAATCCAACCCACCACTGACAAGCACCACCGCGCGCTTCATCGAGTGAACTTCGCGTGCTCGTTCGCGGTCGTCGAGAAGATTGCTTAAGCTGCGCGCGTGAAGCGCATCTGGAAACGCGTCCGCTATCGCATCGAGTGGCTTGCACTCGCCGTTGCGCTCAAGCTCGTGCCGCTCCTTTCGCGCAACGCCTGTTACCAGCTCGGTGGCGTCCTAGGTTCGCTCGCGGCAACGCTCGACGGTCACGGCCACAGAGTTGCGCTCGCGAATCTCGAAGCCGCATTCGGCGACAAATTCTCAGCGGCGGAACGGGAGCGGATTGCGCGTGAATCGTATCAGCACTTCGCGCGCACCATGCTCGACCTCTTCTGGAGTCCGCGCCTAACGAGTGAAAATTTCCGCGAATACATCGAATTCGCGAACCTGGAGGAGATCCGCGCCGAAGCTGTGCCGGGCAGGCCGGTTATCGTGGCCGGATTTCACTACAGCAATTGGGAATGGCTCAGCCTGGGCTTCGGTTGGCTCGGCTTGAGCGCGGCGATTGCGACAGAGGAATTCAAGAATCCGCTCTTCGGCGAGTTCTTTGCTAAGCTGCGCGAGCAATCCGGTCAGGTCACGGTCCCGCGGCGCGGCGCGATCGTGAAGCTTTACAAGACGCTGCGCCGGAACGGCCGCGTCGCGTTGCTGGTCGATACGACGCTGCCGCCGCATCATCCCACTGTGGTGATCGAGTGCTTCGGGTTGAAGACAATCGTGACGGTCGCGCATGCGTGGCTCGAGGAACGGACGCACGCGTGTTTGATCCCGCTTTACTGCGAGCTGCTGCCGGGCGGCCGTTATCGCGTTGTGGCGAAGAGGCCGATCGAGTTCGCGCACGATGCGACTCATCAGGAAATCGCGCAGGCCTGCTGGGATGCATTTGAGCCAGTCGTTAGGCAAAATCCTGCACCGTGGCTTTGGATGTACAAGCATTGGCGTTACAAACCGGCGCACGCGGCGCGCAGGTATCCATTTTACTCGCAGCAGTCGCCGGCATTTGAGCAGATCGCGGCGAATCTCGAATACATGAAGCTCGATCGCAGCCGACTGCCCGGCGCGGCGCAGCAAATCGCCTGATGTCTGCGCGCGAACCGCAAAGTGCCTTGAAGCGCCTGCGCTATCGCGGCGAATCGCTGATCGTTCGTCTGCTCGCAGCAGTCATCGCAGCTGTGCCGCGCAGTCTGGCGCATTTCATGGCAGACTTCTTCGGAGGGCTCGCCGCTTATGTTTACCGGCCAGGACGACATGTTGCCCTCACGAATCTGGAGACCGCGCTTCCGGAGAGATCGTCCAGCGAGCGCCGATCGCTCGTTAGGCAATCATATCAACATTTTGCACGTGCCCAGGCAGATCTCTTCTGGAGCCCGCGCCTCACGCCCGAAAACGTGCGTGAGATCGTCGATGTCAGTGATGTCGACCGCCTGAAGCGCGAGCGCGGCGACAGCGGTTTCATCTTCTGCGGTCCGCACTATGTCGGGTTCGAATGGATTCCGGTCGTGCTTGGTTTTTGCGGCGTCGAGTGCACCGTCGTGACGCAGGCCTTCAAGAACAGTCTGCTCGACGAGACGTTCAACAGGCTGCGCGAAGTTTCCGGTCATCAAACGATCCGCCGGGAAGGCGCACTCCTCCGCTTGTTCAAGGCGCTGCAGAACCGGCGCAGCGTCATGCTCGCAACTGATTTAACCATTCCGGCGCAGCTTCCGAGCGTGCCGGTGCGCAGTTTCGGAATGCTGACTGCGATGACCTTTGCGCATGCTTTTCTGCACAAGCGAACGGGAGCGCCGATTATCCCGACCTACTGCGAAACACTACCGGGAGGTCGCTATCGAATCGTAATGCGACCGCCGCTCGAGTTTTCCCCGAACGCTACGCACCAGGAGATCGCGCAGGCCTGCTGGGACTTGTTCGAACCAGTGATCAGGCAAAATCCCGCACCCTGGCTTTGGATGTACAAGCATTGGCGGTATCGACCGGCGGGCGCGACGGAGCGCTACCCGAACTACGCGAATGAGTCGTATCACTTCGAGAAGCTCCTCGCCCGAACGGCAAGAGAAAACGCGCGCGCCGCCGCCAGCCCGCATGTGAGACCGGCGCATGCGATCGGTTGACAAGCACCCGCTGCTGCATCCTAAATACCGCGTATGCGATTTCTTTCCCGATTCCTTCTGATCGCGAGCGCGCCCGCCGCCTTGTTCCTCACGAGCTGCGGAACGCCGAGTGCGACCTCCGGCGGCAATTATCACGTGGTCGCGCATCGCCCACAGAATCCCGAGAACGTGCGCGTGAAAGTTTCGCTCTCGAAGCAGAACGTCTACGTCATGGAAGGTGACCGCTGCCTGATGGCGGTAGCGACGACGGTGGGCATTCCGGCCAAGCCGACGCCGAAGGGCAACTTCAAGATCTACAGCAAAATCGAAAAGAAACGTTCCGGCTCCTATGGATTCCGTGTGCAGGGTGATCGGGTTGTTCCAGCCGAAGCAGGCGCGAATATTCCGGGCAACTATGTCGGTTATCCGATGGGTTACTGGTGCGAGTTCGCGCCGGCATATGGATTCCACCAGGGCTATGTGCATCTGCAGCCGCGGAGCCATGGTTGCCTTCGCTTGAAAGGTGAAGCCGCGCCGAAGTTTTACGCACTTGTCAAAATCGGGACGCCGGTGAGCATCGCGGAAACGCAGCCGGAAGACGCGACCTTTGGTTCGAAGATCGTGCGCGTCGATGATTCGAAAACGCCGGATCCGCCGGGACGTGTATCTGTTTCCGACGCGGCCTTCCAGCGGCCATCGGGTGCGTTGTTCGAAAACTAGCGCAGAGGCGGGCCATGCCCGATACTCGCGCGGTGAGCACCACGAACCTGATCTCCAGCGGCACGACCGCGCGCGAGAAAGTGAACCTGCGAACGCCGGAAGTGATGACGGCGGTGCAGGAGCAGGTCGAGTCGCATTACCGTAGCGACATTGTCGACGCGGTGCGGCGCAACGGCGGTGTGATTCGCTGTGGCGACATGACCGTGCGGCTCGCGAAGCAGTTCGGTTTTTGCTACGGCGTCGAGCGCGCGATCGATCTCGCCTACGCCGCCGGCAAAGTGTTCAAAGACCGGCGGCTCTTCATTCTCGGCGAGATCATTCACAACCCCGAAGTAAACGAGCAGATCCGCTCGTTAGGCATCCGCAACCTGATGGGGAAGGGGAAGGAAGCCGAAATCGATGACCTTCAGCCGAGCGATGTCGTGATCGTGCCCGCATTCGGCAGCGAGATGGGCACGATGCAGAAAATCAAGGAGCGCGGTTGCCAGATCGTCGATACGACTTGCGGCGACGTGATGAGCGTCTGGAAACGCGTGCGCAAGTACGCCAGTGAATCGGCAACTTCGATCATTCACGGCAAAGCCGAGCACGAAGAAACGAAGGCGACCAGCTCACGCGCGCTTGGTGAAGGCAGCGGGCACTATCTCGTCGTGCTGACGCTCGCGGA
>JBJMWV010000098.1:0-8420 GCA_045809985.1 Chthoniobacterales bacterium
CTCAGTGAGAACGCGACGGACGCCCGTATTTCAACTGAGCTGACCGGCTAACGAACTTCGTGCACGACGCGCGAATCGGCGTCGGGCCGGTCACCGCGTTCGACTGACTCGGGCGAATACGCGGGCGGCTGTTTGACTGACGCCGGGCCCATATCCTGCAGCGTGCGCTTCATCGCGGCCGCCTGGAGGTATTTGCCCCAGCTGAGATTGTCGCGGCCGGGGACGTGCTCGCGCGCTTTGCGGATGCACATGTCGGAGACGGCTTCGACGACCCAATTGAAGTTGTCCTGGCCGACACTCGTCACCTCGGCATCCGGTGCGGGATTGCAGAAATCGATCGCCACCGGAACGCCGTCGCGGATCGCGAACTCAACGGTGTTCAGATCGTAGCCGAGATACTGATTCAGTTGGAGAACGCCCCATTCGACCGTCTCGAGGATGTTCTTCGGCGCCTTCCAGTCCGTGACGTAGCGCAGGTGATATGGATTGCGCGGCTCGTAGTTCATGACCTTCACGTTGCGCTGATCGATCGAGTAGCAACGGAAGTACATGTCGAACTTCACTTCTTCCTGCAGCATCATGACGAGTTGTCCGGTCTCGCTGTAGGCGCGGAAGAATTCCTCCGGGTTGTGCAGGCGATAGACATTCTTCCAACCGCCGCCGGCGAATGGTTTGAAGAACGCCGGCCAGCCGACGTAGTCGAAAATCGCGTCCCAATTCATTGGGTAAGCGAGGTTGCGGAATGAATTGTCGGCGGTGTCCGGCGGAAGCTCATGCGACGGCAGCAGCACGGTCTTCGGCACCGCGACACCGATCTTGGTCGCGAGCGCGTTATTGAAGAACTTCTCGTCCGCGCTCCACCAGAAGGGATTGTTCACGACCGCGCAGCCGGTGAGCGCTTCGTTCTTCAGCCAGGCGCGATAGAACGGGACATCCTGCGAGATGCGATCGACCACCACGTCGTAGCCGGTCGGCTCGCCTTGCACGACCTTGTCGATGCGCACGAACTCGGCCTGCACTTGGCCGCCGCCTTTTTCGTTTACACGTTGCACGAAGGCGGGTGGAAAACTGCCTTCCTGACCGAAGAGAATTCCGACTTTTTTCATAACTCGTTAGGCTTGGGGTTGAGCGGGGGAGCCGCAGCTTACGCAGAATTCGGCCGATTCAAATCACGGACAGGTAGTACGGCAGTGACTCGCGCCAGTAGTTCCAATCGTGGCCGGACCATTTCCGGTCATCGAGCCAGTGCTTGATTCCTTTGGCATTGAGGATGCCCGACATGCGCATGCTTTCGTGTCGCGTGTTATCCCATTCACCCGTGCTCAGGATGATGTTCATGTGATTGAACTTCCACGGGTCGGGAATGTTCGGCAGGTAATCGTAGGGGCTGTTGAAGTAGATGTTGTCGTCGTAGTAGCCGTCGAAGAAATCGCTGATGTCGAATGCGCCGCACAAACTGATCGCGTGGCTGATGGTATCGGGATGACGGAAGGCGAGGTTGAGCGCGTGATAAGCGCCGAGGCTTGCGCCGCAGACGGCGACACGATGGGCTGAACATTCGCGTCGCGCGTGATCGAAGACGTCGTAGAGCAGCACGTTCTCATACGCAATGTGCGTCTTGATGCGATCGGCCGGATGGATCTGCTTGTTGTAGAAGCTGTCGAGATCGATGCCGTCCGGGCAGTAGATCGTGACCTTCCCGCTATTCACAAAATCCGCGCAGGCGTCGGTAAGCTTGAAGTCCTTGTTCTGATAGAAACGGCCGAACGAAGTCGGGAACAGAATCAAAGGAAGGCCGCCGCCGTTTCCGAACACGAGCATTTCGAACTCGCGGCTCAAATGGGGAGTCCACCAGCGTATGTAACGTTCGTTCATGGCGTGAGTCCTTTGCCGCGAGGCAGGGGGAAGTCTGGCAATCTATAGTCGTCTGAGGCATCCACGCTGGACGCACCGACCGTATGGCTCGAACATACCCGCGCTCGCGATGGCTCATCACACTCTGACTGGCAATATCCAGTCGCATACCCACTTCGAATCGAGGATTCTCGGCAACCGCCGCGACATCCTTGTCTATCTGCCGCCCGGCTACCGTCGCGCGACGACGCGCCGCTTTCCCGTGCTCTACATGCACGATGGGCAGAATCTCTTTGATGCAGCGACGGCGTTCGGCGGCGTGGAGTGGGGCGCAGACGAAACGGCGCACCGCTTGATCCAGCAGAAGCTGATGGCGCCGGTAATCATCGTGGCGGTCGCGAACACCGGGGGAGATCGGATTCACGAATATGTGCCGACTCGTGGCCGTATCGAAGAAGGCAAGCGTACGCGGAGCAAAGGTCTGCTTCGGAAATATGGGCGTTTCCTCAGCGAAGAATTGAAGCCGTTCATCGATGCGCACTACCGGACGTTATCGGACGCGGATTCGACCGGGCTCGCAGGTTCATCGCTCGGTGGTCTTGCGACGATGGTGCTTGGTCTCTGGTTTCCCAATGTCTTTCGCCGCCTCGCGGTCATGTCGCCCTCGATCTGGTGGGATGATTGTGTGCTCCTGAAGATGGTGGAGGAACTCGACGAAGAAGCGAAACCGCCGCTCAAGATCTGGCTCGATACCGGCACAAACGAACCCGGCTGGGAACGCGCGCGCCTCCTGCGCGACGGCCTGCTCGAGAAAGGCTGGCGGCTCTACGACGATCTTCAGTATCTGGAAGACGATGGTGCCGCGCATACCGAGGCAGCATGGGCTTACCGACTCGATCCCGCGTTGCGCTTCCTCTATCCGCCACCGCCACCCGTTCCGATCGCGCCGCGGCGCCGGCTTCGGCCGATGGTCGTTAGGCGGCCGCTCGCGGTTTAAGCGAAAGGCAATCCGACTGGCGAGCGCGCCACCATTCGTTAGGCTGAAGGCCGCGTATGGATGAGTTCGGTTATCTCTCGGTCCTGCTCTCGATCATCATCGGGCTGGCCGTGACCGAAATTCTGCAGGGTCTGCGCCGCCGCATGATTTCGCATGTGGAGGTGAAGATGTATTGGCCGACCAAGCTCTGGCTGGGCACGCTCCTCCTCGTTTGCACACAAACCTGGTGGGCCATGTTCGGCCTGCGCGAGCGGCACGACTGGGAATTCGGGCAATTCATGATCCTGCTCGGGCAATCGATCATTCTTTACCTCTTGTGCGGTATTGTCCTGCCGGAGATCGGCGGGAACGACCCGATCGACGTGCGCACGCATTACTTCCGGCAACGGAAGCGCTTCTTCGCGCTGCTCATCGCGGCCGCGGTGGTCAGCGTTTGCCGCGATTGGGTCTTGAATCACTCGCTGCCCGATCAGCGGAACCTCATCTTCCATGGCGTCTTTCTCGCCATCGGACTCGGAGGTCTTGTCATTGCGACGGAATGGTTCCACAAGGCGATCGCCGCCTTCACCGCGGTCGTCTTCGTCTACTACATAACGGAATTATTCCAGCGATTGCACTGAGACATGGCGCAGCGGTTCGAGATTCGCGTTCGCGTTTCCGCCGATGACATCGACGGGCAAGGCCACGTGAACAATGTCGTCTACCTGCGCTGGGCGCAGGACGTAGCGGTGGCGCATTGGCGGGCGCTCGCGCCTAACGAGTCGCGCGACACGATCGGATGGGTCGCGATTCGTCATGAGATCGACTACAAGGCCGCGGCTTTCCTCGATGAAGAACTGCGCGTTCAAACGTGGGTGGGCACCGTGGAAGGACTCGCTTTCGACCGCCACACGGAGATCATTCGCGCGACCGATGAAAAGCTTCTCGCCCGCGCGCGCACACTCTGGGTTCCGATCAACCCGCAGACCGGCCGACCGAAACGCGTCAGCGCCGAAGTGCGCGAGATTTTCTCGCGCGCGGCGAACGCTACCTAACGAATGAATGCGATCCGCCGCTGGCTGCCACGCGCGCTCTTCGAGTCATTCCTGATCATCCTCAGCATTCTCGTTGCGCTCGCGGTGAATGAATGGCGCGAACATCGCGCGCGTTTGTCGCGTGTCGCGGAAGCGCGTGCTGTCTTCGTGCACGAGATAGAATCGAATCGCGATCTGCTCCGCTCGGCCGACTACCTGCCGCATCACGAGCGCCTGCAGAAGGAGTATAAACAGCTCACCGATCGCGCGAGCACTGAGCCCGGAAGCTTGTTCGACACCGGCGTGCATCCCGCGCCGTTGCGGGACGGTGCGTGGCGCAGTTTCTCCGCGAGCCAGACGCTCGCGGATTTCGCGCCGGCCGAAATGCTCCTGCTTTCCGGCATCTATCGCGCGCAGGAAAACGTTGCGCAGTTGAATTCGAACTTTCTCTCGCAAATGACCGCGCCGCGCTCGGATCGTGAGACGCCTGAGTACCAGCGCGACCAGGCGCGATCGATCTGGCTCTTCCTTAACGACGTCGTGACGTCCGAGCAGCGACTGCTCGAGGAATACGACCGCGCGATCGCGGAGCTAAAGACTCGTTAGGCGTCGCCGTTGCGATCTTCGGAAAAATTGCCGAGGCGCCGGAATTTTTCGTAGCGCTTTTTCAGCAACTCGTCCGTCGTGAGCGCGGTCAGGCGCTCGAGATTGCGGCGCAATGCACTCCCGATCTGCTCCGCCGCCGCGTCGTGGTCGCGGTGCGCGCCGCCTTCCGGTTCAGGAACAACTTCATCGATGACGCCGAGCCCCATCAGATCATGGGCGGTGAGCTTTAACGCTGCGGCCGCTTCGGGCGCATGGCGTCGATCCTTCCATAAGATCGCGGAGCAGGCTTCCGGACTAATGACGGAGTAATAGGCGTTCTCCATCACGAGGACGCGATCCGCGACACCAATGCCGAGCGCGCCGCCCGAGCCGCCTTCACCGATCACCACCGCCACAATCGGCACGTGCAGATTCATCATCTCGCGGAGATTCACCGCGATTGCTTCACCGATGTGTCGTTCTTCAGAACCAACACCCGGGTACGCTCCGGGCGTATCGATTAGCGCGATCACCGGTAGCTTGAACTTCTCCGCCAGGCGCATCACTCGCAGCGCCTTGCGATAACCTTCCGGATACGCGCAGCCGAAATTGCGCAGCACATTCTCCTTCGTGTCGCGGCCTTTCTGTTGCGCGACCACGACGCAGCGCCAGTCGCCGATCTTGGCCAGGCCGCAGGGCATAGCCTTGTCATCTCCGTAGATTCGATCGCCATGCAGCTCCATCCAATCGGTGAAGCATCGATTGATATAATCGAGCGCGAACGGCCGCTGCACGTGTCGGGCAATCTGCACGCGCTGCCATGCTGTCAGGCTTGAGTAGATTTCGCGACGCGTTTCGCGAATCTTCGACTCCATCGATTCGACCTCGCGGTCGAAGTTGATGTCGTGCTCGTCGGACTCGCTTTTTAGCTCCTGCAGGCGGCGTTGCAGCTCCAGGATCGGTTTCTCGAAATCGAGCGGCAGAACTTCCATGCGCTAGTCTGTAATGGTGACAGCCGTCTTTGTATTCACAAGCCCGCTCAGCTCCTCCACCTCGGAGGGTTTCAATGCGAGACCAGTGGCGGGCGGCGGCACTCCGCCGGGATTCGGCGTGCCCGCTGACGGCTCGGCGAACATGGTGTAGCCGGGCTGCGCGAGACGAATCCAGCGCGTGCTGCCAAGAAAGTCTTTCGTCCCGAATCCGACGCGTTTCCCATCTCGCCACGCCATCAGTTCGGCGACCTTGGTGTTGATCCGCGGCGGCTGCTTCGGGCTCAACTTCATCGCGTGAACTTTGTAGCGCTTAAAGAAGTTGTTCTTGTCGAGCAGGATGACGTCCTGTGTTTTCCGCTGAATGAAAATCGAGAAGTCCGGATGCGAAACGAGCAACCGGTCGCCTATGTGCAGCATCGTCGTGCGCATGTTGTTCATCCGCATGATCAACTCCGGCGTGGTTTTCATCTTCTGCGCGACCCGCGCGATGACGTCGCCGCCTTTGACCACGTATTCCTGCTTCTCAGCCGAAGGATATTTCGAGAGCAGAATCTGCATGTTGACCGAGCCTAACAAGTCCTTGGCTTCTTCCGCGTGCTGGCTGGTCGGGTACTTCTGCAGGAATAACGTGAGCGCGTCGCGCGCTTCGGCCAGCTTGTTCTCCTGGCGCAGCTTGCTCGCGGCCTGAAACTCCGGAAGCGAAACATCGACCCGCGGTTCTTCGGGCACTTCGCCGCGCTGTTCCGCGCGCACCGCCATCTCCGGTTTTACGATGATGTGGTAACCGAAGAACGCAGCGCTCCCGAAAATCGCGATCGCGAGGAGGAAGGCGAAGAGCCATTTCATGGGGTGCTTTGAATCGTGATCGCGCCGCGACCCGGCCTTAAGCGGTGCGAAGATTCAAATTCAGCGGAACAGCGCGCGGAGCAACTGCGCCGGGAATTTTCGAGTTCAGGCCTGCTTCTGCGGCGGCGCAGAAAAGAAACGGTGCCAGAAACGATAACGCGGTTCTACCTCTTCGTCGCTCCACGTGTACTGGCAATTGTCGCAGTAAAACTCCTTCGGGAAAATGTTCATCGCGTAGAGCAACCCGGCCAGCGCGGGGGTGAGAAACTTCCTCGTCATCTGCGGATACTGGATCCGCGGCGAATTGCATTGCGGGCAATGCATCGCTGCGCCGACCTCAGGGTCCGTCTGCTCCCATTCAACGAGCAATTGCTGCGCTTTCGCGAAGTCGTTTTCTTCGACCAGCACCTTCGCGTTCGCCTGCGCCTTCGCATGCGCGGCCATGCGCTGGAATTGGCCTTCGGTTAAGACATCGGCTTTCACGCCGCTCTCCTGAAAACGCTGCTTCAGGTGCTTCGCTTTCGCCGGCTCACTGAATGTTGCGATCGTCACCATAATTGAACCGCCGCTCGCCGCGGTAACGCATCAAACATCAACTAATAAGCGTGTGCAAGACTCGGCGGCGGGAACCATTTGTAGAGCATCAGGTAAACAATCACCCCGGTGACGGAGACGTATAGCCAGACAGGCATCGTCCAGCGGCCGATCCGTGCGTGCTTTTCCCAGCGGCGACGCAGCGCAGGAATCAGCGTGACGATGACGAGCGGGAGAACCGTGAAGGCGAGCAGGATGTGCGTGATCAGGATAACGAAGTAGATCGGTCTAACGACTCCTTGCGCAGTGAAGTGCGTCGATTTTTCTCCGACATGCGCATGATAGACGAGATAGCCGACGAGAAACGCCGTGGACGAAAGCACGGCCGTGATCATGCAGGCAATATGTTGCCGCCAATGTCCGCGCCGAACCAGCCCCCAGCCCGCGGTGATGAAGACGGTGCTGATCGCGTTCATGGTCGCGTTCAGCGCCGGCAGGTCCGAGATCGTCATGGGTGACCTATAGGCGAGTTATGGCATATAGGACACATGGCCCTCCCCGCCAGCCTGCTTGATCCGCAGCGGCCGCGCACTCGCTCGGGCTCATTCTACCGACGCTGGACCTGGCGGCGGCAGGTGATCGCGAGCGGGACGCGTCTGCTCGTGATCCTCTCCTTTGCACTCCTGATTTGGGGCGGGTGGTACTTGGCGAATCGCGGACTCGGCCGCGCGTTCCGCGTCCGTGTCGTCGAAGAACTCCGCAAGCGCGGGATCGAAGCTTCCGTCCGCAAGCTGACGCTGGATCCGTTCCGCGGCCTCGTCGCGCGCGACGTGCGCATTTATGACGCGAAGCATCGCGAACAACCGCTGCTCGCCATCAGCGAAGTCGCACTGGACATCAACTATGCGGCGCTGATGCATCACCAGCCATTTCTGAACGCAATCGACGTGCGCGATGCGGATGCAAGCTTTCCTCCGCCGGAAGGCGATCCAAACGCGAGCAAAGCGCAACTGCAGCAGTTCCGCGCGCACGTCTTTTTCCCGCCGGACCAGATCTACATCAGCCAGGCCGAGGGAATCTTTTGCGGTGTCCGCATTTCTGCGACTGGCCAGCTCCTGCGCCCCGCTGATTCCCCGCCGAGCACTGGCCTGACCGAAGAAGAACTGCGCGCGCGCATGCAGCTCTTGCAACGCATCGCGGTGGAGCTGGGCCGTTTCCATTTCGCCGCTGGACCGCCGAATTTGCAGATCAAGTTCAGCGGCGACGCGCGTGATCTCGAGAAAACGCATCTCGAGCTGACGCTAAATGGCGATCGCATTCAGCGCGGCGGATACGAGATCAAGACGCTCGCGCTTGCGGGGGAGTGGATTGACGAGCGGCTCAACGTCACGCAGCTCGAATGGACGGATGCTGGTGGTGGATTCACCGCGCGCGCGAGCTGGGAGCGCCTAACGAGTCGTGGCGAATACCAGGCGCGCAGTTCGATTGCGCTCAAGCCATTCCTTGATGCATTCGGTTTCGGCAACTTTGTCGCGGATCTAACCTTTGCTTCCGCGCCGCAGATCGAAATTTCCGGCACGGTCGATCTTGCTAACACAA
>JBJMWV010000099.1:0-7031 GCA_045809985.1 Chthoniobacterales bacterium
ACGACCAAGGGAAAACTCGAAGTTGGCTACGATGCGGACTTTGTTGTGTTCTCGCCCGATTTCGAGGTCGCGCAGACCTTTGTTGCGGGCGAGCAGGTGTTCTCCGCTAGAGCGACAAAATAAACTGCGCGGTATCAAGCGCGGCGTTCGGTCGTCCGAGCGGCGCGATGTTGCGCGACCATTCGTGCCAGCGCGCCGCGTTGTTCGCGAAGGTCGACTCAACCGCGCTGACGATCTCCTCGTCGTGGATCGCAACCGTGCCGCAGTCCATCGCGATGAGGTAGCGCGCGTTCCCTTCTTCCTGCCCGGGGATGACGTGATTCACGATCATCGGGCAACCGGCCGCGATCGCTTCCTGGACGGTGGCGCCGCCGGCTTTGCTGACGAGCAGGTGCGTTGAACGAAGGAGGCGCGGGAGTTCTTCGGTCCAGCCGACGATTCGAAATGGATGAAGGCTGAAGTTGCGCACGTGCTCGACGGCTTTGCGGACGCGGCGATCGCGGCCGTAGGCGACGGTCAGTTGGATGCCGTCGATTCCAGCTAGCCTAACGACAAGTTCCGGCGCGTGCGACCGCCGCGCATTAATCAGGTAAAGGACACGCCGGCCGTTCTGCGCAGAAGGCGGCTGGCGCAGTTGTTCGCCGTTCTCCGCGAACTCCGGGCTAACCGGAAAGCCAAACGTGCGGGTTCGTTCTGGGGCGATGCCGGCGCGATGCAGAATCGCGGCGCTGGATTCGTTAGGCAACAGGAAGTAGTCCGCGCTGCAGCGATACCAGATGGCGTTGACCGAAAGTGAGTCGGTGATGACGACGAGACGCTTGGTGCGCGATCCACCGGTTGGTCCCAGCATTTCGTCGAGCATGTGCGAATAGGCAGGGTAGACGGAGATGATGATGTCGGGTTCGAAGCGGCTGAGCAGTCCGAGGAATCGCTTCTTCAACGTGAAGAAGACGCGGAAGTTGCCGGCGAATTTCTCCTGCCGATCAAGCCTTCGATAGACGGCCGCCCAGCCGCGCGGCCATTGATTGATCAGGCCAAGATACATCTCGCGCGCCCAATCGTTCGCGAGCCCGTAGGTGTCGGAGAAAAGATCGTGCACCTCGACGACGGCCGTGCCGCCGCTGACCTGCGCGAGCCCGGCGCGGATCCCGCGCGCTGCGCTGTTGTGTCCCTCACCAAAACCGGCGGTGACGATCAGGATGCGCTTGCTGACCATTCGTTAGGCGGAACGACGGGATGGATATTTATAAGCGGCAACGTAGAGTCGCGACGCAGATGAGACAGCTCAAATTCGTCGGCCGCGTCATCCGGCGTTTGGTTTGGGAAGCAGCGAGCGATAACACGACCGGGCTGGCCGCGCAGATGGCCTATCAATTTCTCTTCACCCTCGCGCCCGGTCTGCTTTTTCTCTGGCATCTGCTCAGTCTCTTCGGCACTGACCCGGCGAAGTTGCATCAGATGTTCGCGATTTTGAAGAGCTTCCTCCCGCAGGATCCGAAAGTGCAGGACATCATCGACTCGTTAGTCGCGAACGTCGTCGTGACCGGGACGACGGGCTGGGTGGCGATCGTCGGTATCGGCCTCGGCATCTGGCTCGGCACATCGTTCATTTCCACAATCGCGACCGCGCTGACACGGACGCACGGCATTCATGAGGATCGCAATTGGTGGTCGAAGTACTTGATCGCCTTCTTTCTCCTCTTCTGGTTCGCCCTTACGATCCTGCTCTGTTTCAACGCGATGGTCTTCGGCGAGACGCTCGCCGGGATCGCGGAGGTGAATTTCCAACTCTCCATTCCGCTACAGGAATGGGTGCGCTACTTGAACATGCCGCTGACCGCACTCGCGCTCATCTTGCTCGCGCTCGCGTTGTATCTTCTGTTGCCGGAGAATCACCTGACGGTGAAGCAAGCCTTGCCTGGCGCGCTCTTCTTCGCGGTCGGCTGGATCATTGTGACGAAGGGGTTCCAATACTACGTCACGCGCTACGATCGCTACAACGCGACCTACCTCGCGCTCGCATCTTTCATCATTCTTCTGCTCTGGATGTATCTGACATGTCTGTTGCTCCTGCTCGGTGGAAAACTGAATGCGGTTCTAACGCGTGAACGCGAACGCGCGGCGCGCCGTGCCGCGGAACAAGCGGCAACGCCGCAGCCGGCCTGAACTTCGTGTTGTCGCGCGCGGGCGGGTTTAAATCGTTAGGCATTTGGCTGGGGAGCAGCGCTGCGCTCGTGTTCTTCGTCGCCTCCGTCCTGCAGGCGCAGATTTCGGACGAGGCGAAGAAGAAGCGCGACGCGTTTTTGAAAGCACGCGAGGAGATGCACACGATCGCATCGCCGACGCCTTCTGAATCGGAGACGCCGTCGGGCAAACCAAAACCAGCGAAGAAGAAGGGAACGAAGGGGAAGAAATCTCCGACGCCGAAGGACGAGGACGAAGAGGAAACTCCGAAGCCGAAAGCGAAGAAGAGTCCGTCGCCTACGCCGTCCAAGACTAACAAAGAAAAGGAAGAGGAAGAGGAAGAACGGAAAACGCCGCGACCGACTGCGGTCCCGCGTCCCAGCGAAGCAGAGCTGCCGCCGATCCCGCCATCGCAACGCGCGCCGGCAGCGACTCCGGCGGGTTCAATGCCTCCCGCGGACATCACGATCCAGAAATCCGGGATCGAAGAGCAGCAAGGCTTCGAACCGCCACCGCCACCTCCGCCGCGCCGAAGCTTCTGGCAGCGACTATTCGGCGGCGGTGATCGCACGAATTACCGCTATCTCAGTCGCAACGTGATCGACGCGATTCGGCGCGCGCCGGTGCAACGCGCGCGGTGGAAGTTCATCATCGTGCACAACAGCGGAACGCGGCAGGGAAACGCGCGCGCGTTCGATTACTATCACCGCCGGGTGCGCAAAATGCAGAACGGGCTGGCGTATCACTTCGTCGTCGGGAACGGCACGTCATCGGGTGATGGGCAGATCGAAATCGGCGATCGCTGGCGGCGGCAAATTAACGGCGGCCATGTGCACAGCGATTACCTGAACAACATCTCGTTAGGGATCTGCCTGGTCGGCGATTTCAATCGTACGCAACCAACGCGCGCGCAGCTCGCGGCGACGGAGGAATTGATCAAGTATCTGCGGCAACGTTGCGGCGGCAGCATGCCGGTGCGGCCGCATCGCGAGATGAATCCGCCGCAGTGGGCTACCGATTGTCCGGGCGACGCCTTCCCATACGGCTGGTTTCGGAAGTTCTAACGATTCGCTTGTTCAATCGAGCTCGTCCCCGGAACGCCGTGGCGTCCGTTGCCAAGCCGAAGCTCGTAGCGGATAGGACGCCCTCACTTATGACACCGGTAAAGATATGGCTCGGATACCCGTACCCGTTAGGCGCGACCTGGCTCGGGAACGGCGTGAACTTCGCGATCTTTTCGGAGCACGCGACCTCGGTTGATCTTTGTCTCTTCGATCGAGTCGACTCGGCGCAGGAGAACATCCGGATCCCGATGACCGAACACACCGATCAGGTCTGGCACATTTTCCTGCCCGATGTGAAGCCGGGCCAGCTCTACGGGTATCGCGTTTACGGGCCGTACGATCCGGAGCGTGGGATGCGCTTTAACAGCTCGAAGATCTTGTTAGACCCGTACGCGAAAGCGATCGCGGGAAACATCAACTGGTCAGACGAGATGTTCGGCTACGTGGTCGGGAATCCGCAGGAAGATTTGATGCGCGATTTCCGCGACGATGCGTGGGGCATGCCGAAATCGGTCGTGATCGACAACTCGTTCAACTGGGATGGCGATAAGCATCCGCGCACGCCGTTGAACACGTCGATCATCTACGAGATGCACGTGAAGGGCTTCTCGCAGTTGCATCTGGAAGTGCCGGAGGAAATTCGCGGCAGTTACGCGGGTGTCGGCAGCGCAGCGGCGATTGATTACTTCAAGAAGCTCGGGATCACCGCGGTCGAATTACTGCCGGTGCAGGCTTTCGTGCAGGACAAGATTTTGGCCGACAAAGGCCTCTCGAATTACTGGGGCTACAACTCGATCGGCTACTTCTCGCCGGAAGCGAAGTACTCATCGAGCGGCGACAAGGGCGAGCAGGTGCGCGAGTTCAAGACGATGGTGAAGAACCTTCACGCGGCGAACATCGAGGTCATCCTCGACGTGGTTTACAACCACACCGGCGAAGGCAATCACATGGGGCCGACGCTCTCGTTCCGCGGCGTGGACAACCAGGCTTACTACTGGCTCTCGCCGGAAGATCCGCGCTTCTACATGGATTTCACGGGCACGGGGAACACCTTCAATTTGCTGCATCCGCGCACGCTTCAGCTCGTCATGGACAGCCTGCGTTACTGGGTGCTCGAGATGCGCGTCGATGGCTTCCGCTTCGATCTCGCATCAACGCTCGCGCGTGATTTCGGCGGCGTGAACAAGCTGCACGCGTTCTTCGAAATCATTCACCAGGACCCGGTGCTCTCGCAGGTGAAGCTGATCGCGGAACCGTGGGACGTGGGCGAAGGCGGGTATCAGGTCGGCAACTTCCCGATCTTGTGGGCGGAATGGAACGGGAAATATCGCGACACGGTGCGCAGTTATTGGAAAGGCGACGAAGGGAAGATTGGCGAGATGGCTTACCGCCTAACGGGTAGTCCAGATCTCTATCAACACAGCGGCCGCCGTCCCTACGCGAGCATCAACTTCATCACCGCGCACGACGGGTTCACCTTAAACGATCTCGTCAGCTACAACGACAAACACAACGAAGCGAACGGCGAGAACAACAACGACGGCGACAACAATAACCATTCGTGGAACCACGGCGAAGAAGGGCCGACGGAGAATCCTGACATTCGCGCGGTGCGTGCACGGCAGCGGCGGAATCTGCTGACCACGCTCTTGCTCTCGCAAGGTGTGCCGATGATCTGCGCCGGCGACGAATGGGCGCGGACGCAGAACGGCAATAACAACGCCTACTGTCAGGACAACGAGATCAGCTGGTTAAACTGGAATCTGAGCGAAGAGCAACAACAGCAGCTCGATTTCACGCGGCGTCTGATTCAATTGCGGCGCGAGCATCCGGTCTTTCGTCGTCCGAAATTTTTCCAGGGCCGCCGCATCCGCGGCTCAGAGATCAAGGACGTGATGTGGTTCAACCCAGGCGGCAACGAGATGAGCGATGAAGATTGGTCGTCGCCGTTTGCGCGCTGTCTCGGAATGCTCCTGAGCGGCGATACGATCGACGTACTCAGCTTTGAAGGTGAACCGATTCGCGATCAGACTTTTCTGCTCCTGATCAACGCGCACTATGAGCTGATCCCGTTTGTCCTGCCCGGCGAAGAACATCTCGAGTGGCGCGTGGTGATCGACACGGTCGATGAAGATGGCTTTGTCGATGACGGCGAGAAACACGCCTCCGGCGATGAAGTCCGACTCGACGGCCGCGCGGCGATGTTGCTCCGCCTGACCGCGGGCTCACAGGCTCGTGCGCGTCACGAGTCGTTCCGCAAACGTCAGTTCCAAGTGCCGCAGGCAAGCGCGCCGGAACCCTCGGGCGCGAAGACCGCCGTGCGTCGCCGACGCAAACCCGCGGCGAACGAACCGAACCCCGCAACCGCACCGGCAGAAGCTTCCGACGGCTGATGTTCCGCGCGGTGTTATTCGATGTCGACGGCACGCTCGTCGACTCCAACGAGCTGCACGTCGATGCGTGGGACGAAGCGTTCCGTCATTTCGGAAAGCAATTCACGCGCGCGCAACTGCACGAGCAGGTCGGCAAAGGCGGCGACAATTACATCCCGTCGCTCTTGAACGCGGCGGAAGTGCAGAGCTTCGGCGATGAGGTGAACAAGTTCCGTGGCGACATCTTCAAAGAGAAATACATGGATCGCGTGCAGCCGTTCTCGAAAGTGCGCGAGCTCTTCGAGCGCATTCGCAACGACGGCAAACGCATCGTGCTCGCGTCGTCAGGAAACGAAGATGAGATCCAGCACTACATTAAATTGCTGAACGTCCGCGACGTTGCTGATGTTTACACCACGAAGACGGATGTGAAGCATTCCAAACCCAATCCGGATATTTTCGCGCGCGCGCTGACGTTGGTCGACGTCTCCGCCGATGACGCGGTCGTGGTTGGCGACACGCCGTATGACGTGCAAGCCGCGAAGAAAATCGATGTGCGGACGATCGGCGTTTTGTGTGGCGGATTTCCCGAGGATCAACTGCGCGCGTCCGGAGCAATCGCCATCTTCCACGATCCGGCCGATTTGCTCGAGAACTACACGCGCTCGCCCTTGTGCGGCTGATCTCCGGACGCAACTTCGGCAGCGCATTTTCCGCCGCAGACACGATTACCTTGCGAGAACGTAATCGTGAAAAAATCTACTTCGTTATGACACCTGCAACACTCGTCGTCGTCGCGGATCGCGGCAGCGTGAAAGCCTACAAAGTGAATGAGACGCCGAACCGTGGCTCGTCATTGGAACTCGTGCGTGCGTTCGTTCTGACCGACGCGCACGGCCGTTATCAGGACAAGCTGACGGATCAGGCCGGTCGCTTCCCAGTCGGTGACGGCGGAGGTCAGGCCGGCAGTGGACGACACCAGAACGCGATCGCGGAACGGCAGGGCTTGGAGACGGAGAATGATCGCCGCATCTTCAAGGAGCTGGCTGAGAACATCACGAACGTCATCATGGAACAGGCGCCGGAAGGCTGGTCGTTCGCCGCGCCGTCGCAGATCTACTCGACGATCACGGATCTGCTTTCACCCGAGATCCGCGACCGGATTGTCGAGCACGTCCGCGCCGATCTCGTGAACATTCCAGTGGCTGAATTGGCGGAACGCTTCCGCTCGCTGCAGCCGGTCTAACGAGTTGGTCGCCGAACAAGTAATTTTTCGCTTATGCAATTACCACTCGAAATCTCTTATCGCGGCGTCGAGAAATCCGATGAGCTCGAGGACCTGATCCGGACGAAAGCTGCGCGGCTCGATAAGTTTTGCGATCACATCAGCCGTTGTGATGTCGCGATCGAG
>JBJMWV010000100.1:0-15712 GCA_045809985.1 Chthoniobacterales bacterium
AGGAGATCACCGCGGTCTACGCATATGAAGATTGTGCGCTGCGGGTCTTCGAAACCGCACGCGAGCGGGGCAAACGACGCATCTACGATTTGCCGATCGCGTATTGGGAGACTGCGCAGCGTCTCCTCAAAGAAGAAGCCGGCCGCTATCCAGATTGGGAGCCGACGCTCGGCGGAACGCGCGATTCGGCGGAGAAGCTCGCGCGGAAGGCTCGCGAGCTCGAACTCGCCGAGTTGGTGGTTTGCCCGAGCGAGTTCGTCCGAGAGTCGCTCCCGAAGAAGACGCGCTCGGTCATGATATCGTTCGGGTCGCCGGTCGTGGAAATCTCGCAAAAGGCCCACAGATCAGACGGTCCGCTGCGCGTGCTGTTTGCCGGTGCGATGACGCAGCGCAAAGGCCTAGCCGATCTTTTCGCGGCGATGAAGCTCGTCGACTCGGCCGCAGTCGAGTTGGTCGTGATGGGCTCGACCCTGATGCCTCTGGAATGGTATCGCGAACGCGGCAACTTCACCTACGAACCGCCGCGGCCGCACGCGGACGTGTTGCGCCTGATGCAGACCTGCGACGTCTTCGTCCTGCCGTCCATCGTCGAGGGCCGCGCGCTCGTGCAACAGGAGGCGATGGCCTGCGGTCTCCTATTAATCGCGACAAAAAACGCCGGCGCAGACGACCTGATTTCCGACGGCGAAACCGGGTTCCTCATCCCTATCCGTTCGCCCGAGGGGATCGCGGAGAAAATTAGCTGGTGCGCAGCGCATCGGAACGACACTTCTGGCATGGGTATTGCAGCGCAAAAGCGCGCAGCTGCGCTAACGTGGCGCGGTTATGGCGAGCAGGTCGTCGCCGCCATCCGCAGTTTGACCGCCGAATGAACAAAGAGATCCGGAGAGAGAAGACGATCGCCAACATCCGTCGGCTGATCTGGCTCTATTTCTGGCTGCTCATTCTCGAGGGTGCGCTGCGCAAATGGGTCGTGCCGACGCTTTCGAATCCGCTCCTCATCGTGCGCGATCCAGTCGTGCTCGCGATCTACATCCTGGCTTTCCGCGCGCGAGTGTTCCCGAAGAATTTCTGGACGATCGCGATTGGCGTGATCTCGGTGCTGTCGTTCGGGGTGAGCTTCGTCCAGCTCTTGCCGTATCTGCCGCCGCTGCAAATTGCGCTCGTGAGCGGCTACGGATTCCGCGCGAATTTCGTTCATCTCCCGCTGATCTTTGTCATGGCGCGCGTGCTGCGCGCTGAAGACGTGAAACGCTTCGGCTGGTGGACGCTGGCGGTGGTCGTGCCGATGGCCGCGCTGATGGTCGGCCAATTCCGCGCTGCGCCGGATGCGTTCCTCAACCGCACCGCCGGCGGTGAAGGCGAGATGATGCTCGCCGCACTCGGCAAAGTTCGCACTGCGGCGACGTTCTCGTTCGTCGTCGGCGTGGCGGCTTACTTCGCCCTCGCGACTGCGTTTTTGATCTGGGCTGCGCTCCGGCGCGACGTCTTCAAACATTGGCTGCTTGTCGCGGCGGGCACCGCGCTCCTGATCGGAACTTCGGTGTCGGGCAGCCGATTGGTGGTCGGCGCGTGCGCGGTCGTGGTCGGTTCGTTAGCTGTAATCATGGTGATGAATCCCGCCGCCGTGAATCGCTTCGGCCAGACCCTGATATTCACTCTCATCCTCGGCCTGATCATCACGCGGATGCCGATCTTCAAAGAAGGTTTCAATGTCCTCTCGACGCGTTTCAATGAAGTCGCGGAAGTGACTGAGAAATCAGTCAGCAGTGGGTTGGTTGACCGCGTCGCCAGCACCTTCGGTGAAGGTTTTTTCGTGCTGACGAAGGCGCCGTTCCTCGGCTACGGCCTTGGCATTGGCACCAACGCTGGTGCGAAATTTCTCACCGGACAGATGATGTTCCTCCTCTCGGAAGGCGAATGGTCGCGGATCTTTCTCGAAAGCGGACCGGTGCTCGGTCTGGCCTACGTCCTTTGGCGATGTGCGCTCGCAATTTGGATGGGCTTTGCCTGTTTACGTTCGGTGAAAACCGGCAATGTTCTGCCGCTGCTGCTTTATAGCTCGACGGTTTTGCCGCTCCTCAATGGGCAGTTCGGGCAGCCGACGGTGCTTGGTTTCACCTGCTTCGTCGCGGGCCTCACGCTCGCCGCGCGCAATGAACCGGAAGAGCTCGAGGTTGCGCCGCCGACGAATCTGAAGCCTGTCCGCCGCGTGATCGCTGGTCGCTCCGCCTACGCAAACCGGCTGCACGGTCCGGCCGCGCCGCCGGCGCACAGCAATGGTTCTGTTGATCGGTAACTACGCGGCCGATCGACAGCAAAGCATGCAGCGTTTCAGCACGATGATGCTGCGAGGGCTGCAGGAGGCAGGCATCGCAGCCGAGCTGATGTCGCCCCTTTCACTATTCGGAAAATTTCGCGCGGCGGGAAACTTCGTCGCCAAATGGCTTGGATATGTGGACAAGTTCATTCTCTTTCCGCGGCGCTTAAAACGCGCCCTCGCGCGAGGTGTTTCGGTCGTCCACATCTGCGACCACTCAAACGCCATGTACGCGAGTCATTGCGGAAAGACGCCGGTCGTCGTGACATGTCACGACTTGTTAGCCGTGCGTGGAGCGCTCGGCGAAGACACCGATTGTCCGGCATCTGCCACCGGGCGGATTTTGCAACGGTGGATCTTGCGCGGCTTGGCGCGCGCAAACGCGGTCGCCTGTGTCTCGCGCGCAACGCTGGCGGATGCGAAACGGCTCCTTCCGCACAACAGACGGCCGCAGCTGAGCGTGATCACGTCAGGATTGAATTATCCATTCCGGAAGATTTCTGAGGAGGAAGCGATCGCGCGGTTGCGTGCCTGTCCGCAGCTCGATACCGCGAAGCCGTTCGTTGTCACCGTGGGTTCGAATTTGCGGCGAAAGAATCGTGACGGCGTCTTGCGGATCTTCGCGCGGACGAAAGATCAGTGGGACGGGCAGCTCGTCTTCGCGGGCGAAGCAATGACACCCGAACTACACTCGTTAGGCCATGAGCTCGGTGTCTCCGCGCACGTCGTTGAAATTGCGGAACCTGACAGCAGCGTCCTTGAGGCGCTCTACAGCCGCGCGACCGCTCTACTGTATCCATCGCGGTTCGAAGGCTTCGGCTGGCCGATTGCGGAAGCGCAGGCGTGTGGCTGTCCTGCGATCTGCGCGGATCGTGCGCCACTCCCCGAAGTTGCGGGCGAAGCCGGATTGTTTCACCCGGTCGAAGATGAACACGCTTTCGCTGCAGACATCCTGCGCCTGAATGATCCGGCTGAACACGCACGTTGGAGTGCGAAAAGCCTGCGCAACGCGGAGCAGTTTTCGACGACACGTATGATCGGCGAATACATCGACCTCTATCGGAGCATTGGCGCCGGGACGTGAAGAAACTGCTGCTCCTGCTCAGTCTCCTGCTGCCGTGGAATGCGCGCCGCACATTCCTCGTTAGGCAATTCGGCTACGAGATCCATCCGAGCGCGCGAATCGGTCTCGGATGGATTTTGCCGGATCGCCTTATAATGGAGGCGAACACGCGGATCGGCCATCTCACGATCTGCAAAAACATCGCGCTCCTGCACCTGCGGGAGCATGCGCTGATCGGCAACGGCAACTGGATTACGGGTTTTCCGCTTGGCCCATCGCCTCATTTCGCCTCTGAGACGGATCGCCGCCCTGAGCTGATCATCGGCGAGCACTCCGCGATCACGCATCGGCACTTCATCGATTGCACCAACCGCATCACGATCGGGAAGTTCACCACCTTTGCCGGGTTCCAGTCGCAGATGCTGACGCACAGCATCGATCTCGAGGCGAACCGCCAGGCGTCAACGCCAATTCGCGTCGGCGATTACTGCTTCGTCGGAACAAACAGCGTCTTCTTAGGCGGCGCGGTCTTGCCGGATTACTGCGTCCTCGGCGCGAAGTCGCTCCTCAACAAAGCGTTCACCGAAACGCACCAACTTTACGGCGGAGTGCCGGCGAAACCGCTTCAAGCCTTGCCCGCAGATTACGCCTACTTCCATCGCACAACCGGCTTCGTCACCTAGGGATGAAGATTCTCCAGATGGTGCACAGCCTCGACACGCGCACCGGTGGCGTGGCGCAGGCAACGATTTTGTTGAGCGAAGAAATGGCGCGACAAGGCCACCGGGTCGAGATCACCACGCTCGACCCGCAAGGCTCACAAGCTATCGGCGCAACGAAGCTGCCCGTGCACGCACTGGGCCGGACCGTACATGGCTACGGTTACGCGCCGAAGCTCCTGCCGTGGCTGAAGCGCCATGGGCGCAACTACGATTGCGTGATCGTGAACGGCTGCTGGCAGTATTCCGGCTTCGCCGCGTGGCGACGTTTCCACGGCTCGCCGATTCCCTACTACGTCTTTCCGCACGGCATGCTCGATCCGTGGTTCAAGCGCACGTATCGACTCAAGCATCTGAAGAAGTGGGCCTACTGGCCGTGGGGCGAGTATCGCATCCTGCGCGATGCTCGCGGCGTCATCTTCACCTCAGAATCGGAGCTGCTGCAGGCGCGCGAATCTTTCTGGCTTTACGACGTGCGCGAGCGGATCGCGACGTTAGGCGTGGCAGTGCCGCTGGTTGTTTCACGCGATGATTTCTTCGCGCGTTTTCCTGAACTGCGGGATAAGCGCATCGTACTTTTCCTCGGTCGCCTGCACGTGAAGAAAGGTCCCGACATTCTGATCGATGCCTTTGCGCGTGCTGTGTCTAACGAGAAGTCGGTCGTGCTCGTCATTGCCGGTCCGGATCAGGACGGCTTCGAGAAGAAGCTGCGTGCACGCGCCGAACGTTCCGGAGTCGGTGATCGCATCGTCTTCACTGGAATGCTCGAAGGCGCAGTGAAATGGGGCGCGCTACGCGCAGCGGAAGTCTTCGCGCTGCCGTCGCACCAGGAGAACTTCGCCCTCGCGGTTGCGGAAGCGCTCGCCTGCGGCACACCAGTCCTGATTTCCAACGCGATCAATATTTGCCGTGAAGTGCAGGAAGACCGGGCGGGATTCGCTGATACCGATGATCTCGCGGGCACCGAGCGTTTGTTGCGACGCTGGTTCGCAACTGATGAAGCGGAGCGAGCCGAGATGCGACGCGCCGGCGCAAACTGTTTCGCGAAACGTTTCGAGATCGGGCGCGCGGCGGCCTCGTTGCTCACCATCATCGGCGAATCCTAACGATGTCGCCTGCTCCGTTGCGCATCACGATCGTGCTCGGTGCCTTTTTTCCCGTCCCTCCGATACTGGGCGGTGCGGTGGAGAAGTTCTGGTTCGCGGTCGGCCAGGAATTCGCCCGGCGCGGACACCACGTCGTGCAGATCTCGCGGAGTTTTCGCGGTTTTCCCGAGCGCGAAGAGATCGCGGGCGTTCAGCATTCGCGGGTGCGCGGATTTGAAACACCGGCCTCGCTCTGGCGGTTGAAACTGCTCGACCTGATCTACTCGTTAGGCGTACGCCGCGTTCTCCCGCCGGCAGATATTCTGGTGACGAATACTTTCTGGCTTCCGTTTCTGATGCGCACTGAGCGCTGCGGAAAAGTGTACGTCCACGTCGCGCGCGTGCCGAAGGGGCAGATGCGGTTTTACAGTCATGCGGCCCGGCTGCAGGCGCTGAGCAGCGCGGTTTCAAATTCGATTAAAACGGAAGCACCGGCGCTCGCCGCGCGCACTCGCGTCATTCCGTACGCGACGCGCCAAGCTGCAACAGAGCCAGAGCCGATCTCCGAGCGCGAACACATCCTGCTCTTCGTCGGACGCGTGCATCCCGAAAAAGGCGTTCATCTCCTGGTCGAAGCCTTTACGCGCGAAATGAGCAGTGCGCTTGTGGGATGGAAGTTGATGATTATCGGCCCGACCCGCACCGAGCAGGGCGCCGGCGGTGCGCCGTACCTTGCGCGGCTGAAAGACCTCGCAGGAGGAACAGACCGCATCGAGTTTCGTGGACCGATCTTTGAAGCGGACCCGCTCGAGCGTGAAATTCAACGTGCGCGCATTTTCGTTTACCCGTCGCTCGCAGAACGTGGTGAAACGTTCGGGCTCGCCGCGCTCGAAGCGATGTCAGCCGGTTGCGCGGTTGTCGTTTCAGACCTCGCCTGCTTTCATGACTTCATCGCGGACGAACAGACGGGTTTCATCTTCAATCATCGCGCGACTGATCCGGTGGAGTCGCTGCAAGCGACGCTGCGAAACTTGAGCAGCGACCCGGAGTTGGTCAGTCGAGTCGCGGTCGCGGGCCGGCAGAAGAGCACGGAGTATTCGATCGAGAACGTAGCGACACAGTTTCTAAACGACTTCGAAGAGGTGATTCGCGAGCATGCCTAACGAGAGCTTGAAAGCGATTAACGCCACGCAGCAGAGCGCGGTCGAGTCGCCGTGGGGGACGAGCGATCGCGTCATGCGTGTGCTCTGGGCTTTCTGCTGGGCGCTCTTCTGCATCTGGACACCGAAGCCGCTTAACCCTTGGCGGCTTTTCTGGCTGCGCGTCTTCGGCGCGAAGATCGACGGCACGCCCTTCGTGCATCAACGCGCGCGAATCGAAATTCCGTGGCATTTGACGCTGCATGACCGCGCCTGTGTCGGCGATCGCGCGAATGCCTATTCGTTAGGTGAAATCGAGATCGGCCAGGGTGCAACCGTTGCCCAAGAGGTTTACCTCAGCGGCGGCACGCATGATTTCACTTCGCCGGCGCTCCCGCTCATGGTCGGTAAGATCACGATCGGTGCGAATGCGTTCATTGGCGCACGCGCCTTCGTCATGCCCGGAATAACGATCGGCGCGCGGAGCGTAGTTGGCGCGTGCTCGGTGGTGACGAAAGACATTCCAGCCGATGTAATTGCTGCCGGAAACCCATGCCGCGTCATCAGCAATCCGCAATGAGCAACCGGTCGGTGACACGAATTTGTGTCGCGTTGCTGCTCGGCTACGTCGCCATTCTGATCTCGCAAGTGAATCACGGAGTCGCCACTCTTGATGCACACGGCATCATTGGGGCAGTCCAACGGTGGATCGCGGGTCACGAGTTCCCGATCTCACGACCACCGGGTCATCCAACGACCGAGCTCTACCTCTTCCCGACGGTCGCGTGGGTGTTGCATCTTTTCGGGTACACGTTTGGCGACCGCGCATACCTCCTCGCGCAGACATGCGGCGCCATCGCCGCGCTCGTTGTTTTTTACGATCTTCTGCGCGCATTGGACGTCAGTCCGGGGCGGGCCGGCGTGGCCGTCGCGGCGCTCGCACTGTCGGCGCAGTTCTTCGCGAACGCGGTAGATGGCGAAGAGTTCGATCTCGCCGTTTTCTTTGTTCTCCTCGCAGTTCGCCTGCTCGTCGCCGCGCAGCCCGTCAATAACACGCGTCTCTTTCTGTCGGCTCTTTCCTTCGCGCTCGCGACTGGTTGCCGGCCCGAGATCATCTTCGCAGGGATCATCTATCCGATTTATCTCATCTGCATCCGAGCGGAGACGCGACGCGTGCTCTGGGTTGTTTTCGCTGTTCCGGCGACGCTAATCCTCGTGTGGCTGCCGATGATCATCCACGGTATGCACCCACCGCTTGGCGCGGGCGTTACAGTTCGCGATGCCATCCTGGCAGGCGGTTACAAGCTCCTCTTCCAAGCCTTCGGTCTGCCCGTTTTTCTCCTGCTGCTTTTCGTGCTCGCTCGCGCTCTCTGGAATTGGCGGGCGGAATCGACCGGAGCTTTTCCACAGAAATTTGCGCGCCTACTCGCGTGCACCATTCCGCTGCTGTTCTTCGCGCTTTTCTTCCGCTATCCGACCAAGCCTGCGCACGTTCTTTTTGCTCTGCCGTTCCTGCTCATCGCTGCCGCGGAATCTCCGGTGATCCTGCTCGCGATCGCAGTGCTCACGTTCGCAGACGATTTCGTTCGGATCGACATCTTCCGAGACCGTCACCTCACCAGTCCGTATCTCGCCAGCGGTGGCGCGCTCGCGGCCGTCCACCAGAAGCCATTTTATCGACTGGCATATCTTCGCGAGCTTCGTGCGCAATGTGAAGATCGTCCGTGCGTCGTTGTCGGTGACGTTTGGCGTTGGGATATCGAATATCATATCCAGCGTGGCAGTTTTCCGGCGGTCGAGAAAGTCGACGCCGGGGGAGCGATCCCTCAGTTCGTTCCGGCAACCGCGCCGCAGTGCACGATCGTTCCTCGCGGCGTCGCCTTCGCGCCTGCGGAGCTTCGCGACTGGCGAAGTCGCGACGTTGTCGTCAAAATGGATGCCGTCTTGTATCAAACCGCGTTTGCGCGTTATGGCCGGATGCAGGCAGATGCTCCAACAGACGTGACGCTCTTCTCATTGGGCCAGTGAAGGAGAATGTGCCTCTCTCGGTCATCGTGCCGATCAAGAACGAAGCGGAGAATCTGCCGCGTTGTCTTGAGTCGATCACATGGGCGGACGAAATCTTCGTGGTCGATTCACAGAGCACCGACGGCTCAATCGAAATCGCGGAGCGCGCGGGAGCGAAGGTGGTGCAGTTTCAGTTCAACGGCACCTGGCCGAAGAAGAAGAATTGGGCGCTCGAAAACCTCCCGTTTCGCAATGACTGGATCTTCATTCTGGATGCGGATGAGACGCTACCCCCGGAAGCGGAAACGGAGTTCCGCAGCGCAATTTCAAATGCGGGCGAGACCGCGGGTTATTGGATCAACCGCCGTTTCATGTTTCTCGGGCGTTGGTTGAAGCACGCTTACTATCCGAATTGGAACCTGCGGCTGTTTCGACACTCGTTAGGCCGCTACGAGAAGCTGACCGACTCGCCGACAAACAGCGGCGACAATGAAGTGCACGAACATGTAATTGTGCGCGGGTTGACCGGTCGGCTGCGTTCTGAAATGGATCACTACGCTTTTCCGTCGGTCGATGTTTTCGTCGAGAAACACAACCGCTACTCGAACTGGGAAGCGCGCGTTGCAACGGAGCGGCATCTCGCGCGAAGCTCTGATCAACTGCATCACGAGCGGGTGAATCGCCGGCGGAAGCTAAAGCTGTTGTCGCAGCGGTTACCCTTCCGCGGCTTGCTGCGCTTCCTCTATGTCTACGTCTGGCAGAAGGGATTCCTCGATGGGCGCGACGGCTATTATTTCGCGCGGCTGCACGGAATCTATGAGTTCCTCTCTGTCGCGAAGACTTACGAACTGGAGAAGAAACTCCGCGGGAGCTAACTGATGCGCGTCATCGTCTGGGGCATCAACTACGCGCCGGAATTTACCGGCATCGCACCGCACAACGTCGCGCTCTGCGAGTTCTTGCGCGCACGTGGCGCCGACGTCGAGATGGTGACGACGTTCTCGTATTACCCGACGTGGCGAAAACGTCCGGAAGATCGCGGCAGGCTCTACCGCACCGACGTCATCAACGATGTGCCGGTGCATCGCTGCTGGCATTTCGTGCCGACGCGCGTCAACGCGCTGAAGCGCATCCTGCATGAGGGGACATTTGTCGTTACCTCAACCTTGCGCTCGTTAGGCCTGCGCAAACCTGACGTTTACGTGATCGTCTCGCCGCCGTTGCTGCTCGGCGCGGCGGCATGGCTGGTCGGCAAGATCAAAGCCGCGCCTTACGTCTTTCATGTCCAGGACATGCAACCCGACGCCGCGGTTGGTCTTGGTATGTTGAAGGAGAGTGCGTTCACGAAAGCGCTCTATTGGCTCGAAGCGTTCGCGTATGAAAACGCGGCGCGCGTTTCCGGAATCACGCGTGGAATGCTGGTGAAGTTCCGGCGGAAAGGCGTGCCGGAGCAGAAGCTCGTCTACTTTCCGAACGCGATTGCGATCTCGAGTAACGGAGCGCAGATCGAACGAGGCGGATTTCGGCGTAGCCACAATTTGCCTAACGACAAATTCCTCGCAGTCTACGCCGGCAATCTCGGTGTGAAACAGGGGCTCGATCAGTTGATCGAAGCTGCGCAGCTGGTGCGCGATCGGCGCGTCCACATCCTCATCTGCGGCGACGGCGCGCAACGTGACGTCCTGTCGGAGCATATTCGC
This sequence comes from Chthoniobacterales bacterium, assembly GCA_045809985.1. Classification (GTDB taxonomy): domain Bacteria; phylum Verrucomicrobiota; class Verrucomicrobiia; order Chthoniobacterales; family UBA10450; genus JACCTI01. The sequence continues at coordinate 10,034 of JBJMWV010000100.1, forward strand.
GCCCAGCAGTTGGCAAATATTTCGATGCTCCCGCTGCAGCAAGGCGCCGATTACACTGCGCTGCTGAACGCTGCCGATCTCTGCTTCATCACGCAGCAATCCGGCTCGGGGAATTCGTTCTTCCCGAGCAAGCTTCTCGGCCTGCTCGCACAGTCAAAGCCGGTGATTACGGTCGCGGATCCGGAAAGCGAACTTGCAGAGGCAGTGACGGAAGGTGCATTCGGTCGCAACATTCCGCCGGGACGTCCGCAGGAAATCGCGGCAATGCTCGATGAATTGAGCGACCAACCAAACCGGCTCGCGGAATACGGCGCGTCCGGTAATCGCTACGTGCAACAGTTCGAAAAGGAGCACGTCTTCGAAAGTTTTCTCGCGGAACTTGAATCGTTATGCGGTCTGCGGCGCGCCTGATCGTCTGCGCGTTTCTTGCCGCAGTGATCTTTTTCGCGGGCGTGGCTTTGCGCCCGACGCTCGGTCGGTTCAGGCGGCACCTGGCGCGCGAGGACGGAAATCCAGAGCGGGTTTACGATCCGGTTTACTACGGCCAACGGACGTTGCAGTTCGAAGTCTTGCGCGTGAACCGCCGGATCGTTTTCCTCGGCGACTCGAGAATCGATTATGCGGAATGGTCGGAGTTGTTTGATCGCTGCGATATCGCAAATCGCGGCGTCTCCGGCGATACGACCGCCGGCGTTTTGAAACGGCTCTCGTCTTCGATTCCGAGCGAGGCAATGCTTTGCCTCATTCAGGTCGGGGTGAACGACCTGCAAAACGGAAGCTCCAGCGGAGCCGTGCGCGCGAACTACGATCGCATCCTGCAGTTCCTGAGGGAACAACGGCAGTGCCGAGTTCTTGTTACTCCGATACTACTCGTTAGCCAGGATCGCGCTGAGTTGAACGCCCGGATCAAGGAATGCAATCGAGAGCTCGCCGCGCTGGCGGCAAAACGCAGCGCGCAGTGGTTGGATTTGAATTCTGCCGTCGCGCCGGCCGGGTTTCTCCCGCCGCAATATTCAAACGACGGCGTTCATCTCAACGGTGCCGGCTATCTGAAGATGCGAGACGCGATCGCGCCGCTGCTGGAATAGTGTCGTCAGTAGGCCGTCGCTGGCGGCACGACCAACTGCGCGCAGGTACGCAGGATGATTCCGCATTCGAGCGAGAGGTTCCAATTCTCGAGATACTCGATGTCGCACCGCACGCGCTTCTCGATATCGGAGCTGTTGCGCGCTTCACCTCGGAAACCGCGGACCTGCGCCAGTCCAGTGATGCCCGGTTTTACGAATGTCCGCACGTGGTAGTTCGACATCAGCTGCGAGAACTCGTCGTTATGCTCGATGAGATGCGGCCGCGGCCCGACGATGCTCATCTCGCCGCGCAGGACGTTCCAGAATTGCGGGATTTCATCGAGGCTCAGTTTGCGGAACCATTTGCCGAGCGGATAAACGCGCTCGTCGCCCTCGGTCGCCTGGCGCGCGATGTCGCCGTTGTCCCGATGCATGGTGCGGAACTTCAGGATCGGGAAACGGCGGTTCTGCAAACCGGCGCGCGTTTGCACGTGAAAGAGCGGTCCGGGTGATTGCAGCTTCTGCGCGAGCCAGACGATCACGGTCACAATTGGAAATACGATGAGCATGACCGGCAGCGCGATCGCGATATCGATGGTGCGTTTGAAGAAGCGGTTGAGCGGATTCTCGAGCGGCTCTTCGCGCAAGCCGATGAAGCGGAAGCCGTCGTCTTCGAAATGCGTCACCGGATGACGCAGTTTTTCCTCGAGATCGCTCACGATCAGGAGCCGGACGCCGAGCTGATCGCAGACATGAATGATGTTCCACTTGATCTCGGTGAAGAGAGGGAACTCGAGCATGATCACCTGCGTAATCCCGCGCTCGCAGACGACCCGCTCAATGTCATCGGAGTGGCCGAGCACCGGCACGCCGTCTTCCGTTTGCGCAATCGGCTCGTCGCACAGAATGCCAACGGTGCGCAACCCGATCTCTGATTTGCGCCGCAGCCAGCCGCGCAGCGCCCGCGCCTTTCCGGAGGACCCGATGAGCAGCGTGCGCTCGACCCGTTCGTTCTTGAAAATGCTCCGGGCGAGAAACGAGGGCAGATAATGATGCGAGAAGAGCAGCGCCACATAGAGCCACGGCACAAAGTTAAAGAAGAAGACGCGCGAAATGAATGTGTCGTGCGTCGCGATGAGGTAGAACACCAGCGCGGCGGTGCTGGCGAAAGTCTGCCGGAGGGCGAGCCGATGCTGGAGGAGCAGCTCGTTTTGCAAAAAGAAGTTTTTTGAGCCATCGCGGGTGAGCGATTCGAGTGTGATCCCGAAGAGCAGGAGGACGCAGTAGACGGGGTAGCGGCGCCAAGTGAGACCGGTGCCTTCGGAATAGAAGGTGACCATGATCCAGACGCCGAACCAGAAAAGCGCGGCGACGAGAATGATTTGGCAGAGGAGGAAGAGACGGTAAAGACCTTCCGTGCGTTGCGTGACCATCGTTAGACCGCGGCCGCGTTCAGAGTACGCGATGGAGCGCCGCGTTCAACCCGTGATACTTTCCCTCGCGATTTCATGCAATCCCGGCCGCTCAGCCGGCGTCTTTCTTTCGAGCTAATCCTATACCCAATGAGCCGCTACTTTGCCTGATGGGAGACGGTCCGCCGCAGCGCCGCCGCCGAACACATCGCGCCGAGTCGGGAGGCGCTTGGAAAGACGCAGCACTCGCGCTGTTGCCGGTGCTCGCCTGCTTCCTCGGCGGTGCGACGGAGAAATGGGCTGAAGGCGTGGTCGTTGCGCTGCTTGGGTTGCTCTTGCTCGTGCGACCGCCGCGCGTGTCACTTGGCGTCGGGTTCAATGCGGTCATCGTGGGACTCGTTGCATTGGCCGCGACTGCGTTTCTGCCGGCGCGCTGGTTCTTCATTCCCCCGTGGCGCGATGCGCTGGTGAACGACTTCGCCATCAAGCTCCCGGCGACGTTTTCGCCGCAGCCGTGGATCACCGTCAGCTGCCTGATCAATCTGGTTGCAGGGGTAGCCTGGCTCTACCTGGTCGCCGCGCAGGAACTGGACAGTCGCGACGTTCGCCGCCAACTCCGCATGTTCGCTGGCGGCGTGATCGCGCTCGCGGCGCTGTCGCTCGCGCTCTATCTCGCGAAAAGTGCGCTGCCGTTCTGGCATAACCAGCGCGGCTTCGGCCCGTTCCCAAATCGCAACCAAACCGCTGATCTGCTCGGAATCACAGCAGTCGTGATCATGGCCTGCGGGCAGGACGACATTCGTCACGGCAACAAGCGCTGGATTTTCTGGGCGCTTGGTCTCGCGCTCATCATCGCCGCGATCGTGCTGAACTTCTCGCGCGCCGGCATCGCGATTCTCGTTGCGGGAAGTGCACTCTGGTTAGGCGCGATGGCGCTGCGCAGCGGTTCCGCCGGCCGGATCGCGATCGGCTTCTCGGCGTTGCTTGCGCTGCTCACCGTCATGCTGCTTTTCGGCGGCCAAACACTGGAACGCTTCCATCTGCGCGTCGGCGATAGCAGCGGCGGCGTCACATCAGATTTTCGCTGGCTCATTTTTCACGACGCGATCGCGCTGATCCGCGCCTCACCGTGGTGCGGCATCGGCCTCGGAAATTTTCAGCCGGTCTTCGCCATCTTCCGCGAAGCATCGCTCAACCAGAATCGAGTGCTCCATCCGGAAAGCGACTGGTTCTGGGTCGCAGCGGAACTTGGCTGGCCGGCCGTCATCCTGGTCCTCGCTGGTGGCATTCTCCTCGTGCGTCGCGTTTTCCCGCTGAGTGAAGGCACAAACATGCGTCTGCGTGTTGCCGCACTGGTCGGCGCGTTGCTCTTCGCATTCCACGGATTCGTCGATGTTTCTGCTCATCGCGTCGGCTCGTCCTATGCCGGTTTGCTCTTGTTAGGCCTCGCGCTGCATCGCGGACGCGATTTGCGGCGAAGTGTGTCGATCACGGTCATCGCGCGGATCGTGGGCCTGCTGCTTGTCGCTGCGGGCGCGACGTGGATCTTCGCTTCTGCGCGAGCGCTACCGCTCCCCGGCGGAATCGGCGCTGATCTCCAACGCAGCCTCGCCGCCGCCGCAAACAAGGAGCGCAACTTCAACGCGATCGTCGCTCACACGTCGCGCGGTTTGGAATGGGCGCCGCTCGACTGGCAGCTCTACTTCCTTCGCGCCATCGGCGAAGTTGGCGCGAGCCATCCTACCGAAGCGATGGACGACTTCCGTCGCGCACGTTTCCTCGAACCCGGATCGTACGAGCTGCCATATCAGGAGGGCCTAACCTGGATCACCCGCGATCCCGTCCTGACTATGACCGCGTGGCGTGAAGCATTGCGCCGCGCCGGCAGCGAGCGCCCTGAGCTCTACGCGCGAATGCTCTCCAGCGCCGCGCAACTCAGCCCCGCAGTGAATCAGATACTGCAGGATTTCGGTGCAAAGCAGCCGGATCTCGCGCTCACCTTCCTCGAACGCGTTTCCGGCGAAAACTTCACGCGCGCCGTCACCCGCCTGCTCGAGCACGATCCGTCGCTGCACACTCTAACCAATGATCAGAAGACGCGACTCTTCGCGTCGTGGAGCGAGCGGGGCGACCTCCGACAACTCTCGACATTCGCCGACAACAACGACGACCTGCTGAAATTCGCCTGGCGTGGCGTCGCGAAGCAGCGGGCGAACGAAAAAGACTTCCGGGGCGCGGTCGATCTCGCTCGCCGCTTCAGCACGCCACCAAAGCTCCCGCCGGTCCCGCCTAACGAATCAACCGAGCAATTGCAGCAGAGAGTTTTCGCGAGCGCGAACAACTACGAAGCCGGCCTCGCGCTTTACCAGAAGCAGATGCAGGAAGGCCGCACCGACGACGCGCTCATCACGGTGCGCCGCTTCACCGACCAGCCGAACGCTCCCGCGTATTTCCATTTCCTCGAAGCCAACGCGTGGTCAGCAAAAGGAGATTGGGAACGGGCGTGGAACGCGTGGCGCGTTTATCTGCGGGATTAGCTCGCCAGCGCAGCCTGCGCTGCCGCGAGCCGCGCGACCGGCACGCGATACGGGGAGCATGAGACGTAGTTGAGACCGCAGGTGCGGAAGAAGCGGATCGAGTCGGGGTCGCCGCCGTGCTCGCCGCAGACGCCGACTTTCAAGTCCGCGTTCGTGCTGCGGCCGCGTTCCGTGCCGAGGCGAACGAGCTGGCCGACGCCTTCCTGATCGATAGACTCGAACGGATCCTTCGGCAGGATCTTTTTATCGACGTACTCCGGCAGAAACGAGCCGGCGTCGTCGCGCGAGTAGCCGAACGTCATCTGCGTCAGATCGTTCGTGCCAAAGCTGAAGAACTCGGCGTCGCGCGCGATCTGGTCGGCTAGCAGCGCGGCGCGAGGGATCTCAATCATCGTCCCCACCAAATACCTAAGTTTTGTTCCTCTTTCCCTGGCGACTTCGGCAGCCACGCGCCGCACAATGTCGATTTGCAGCTTTAACTCGCGCGGGAATCCAACCAGCGGAATCATGATTTCAGGACGGACCTTGATACCTTTAGCTTGCACCTCGGCAGCCGCTTCAAAGATCGCGCGGGCCTGCATTTCGGAAATCTCGGGAAACGTGATCCCAAGACGGCAACCGCGATGACCCAGCATCGGATTGAATTCGTGCAACTCGTGCACG
>JBJMWV010000101.1:0-3414 GCA_045809985.1 Chthoniobacterales bacterium
CGATGCTCTTTGCGCCCTACGCGCGCGATCTCGTGCAGCGCATTCCGCAACGCGAAGACATCACCGTTCTCGAGCTCGCCTGCGGGACTGGGATCGTGACGGCGCGCTTGCGCGCCTACCTGCCGGAAAGCACTCGATTGTGCGCAACCGATCTCAACGAAGGCATGCTCAACTTCGCGAAGGCGAAGCACAGCGCGCCGGGAATCGAGTGGCAGGTGGCGGACATGATGGCACTGCCGTTTGCGGATGGGTCGTTCGACTACGTGCTCTGCCAATTCGGAATGATGTTCCTGCCGGACAAAACCGGCGCAATGCGCGAAGCGCGTCGAGTGCTGAAGGACGACGGACGTTTCCTCTTCAACGTCTGGGACAGCCTCGACGCGAACGATCTCTCGCGCGTCGCGCACGAAACAATCGTTTCGTTCTTTCCGAGCGATCCGCCGCGCTTTTACGAAACTCCGTTCGGCTCCTACGACGTGAATGCGATGCGCGGATATCTCGCCGCCGCCGGCTTCCGCGATGTGCAGCTGACGCCCGTTGAGTTTGAGTGCGTCAGTCCTAGCGCGCACGACGCGGCGGCAGGTCTGGTGCAAGGAACGCCAGTCGTCGTTGCGGTGAAGGATCGCGACCGCAGCGCAATCCCGAAGTTAACCGACGCAGTTGCGCACGCACTGGCGCGGGAGTTCGGCGAAGAGCCATGCCGCGGCCGCATGCGCGCTTTGGTGTGGGAAGCAACTCGTTAGGCGAGGTCGCGAAAGACCTCTGCGGCAATCTCGTACGAGCGCAGCCGCGCGGCATGATCGTAGATCTGGGCGACCGCAATCAGTTCATCCGCGCTGGTCTCCTCAAGAACGTCGCGCAACCGCTGCCGCACGGTTTCGCGTGCGCCCACGACGGAATACATCGCGCGATTTCCCATGGCGGCTTCTTCCGCCGGACTCCAGCGTAGCTGCGCGGGATCGATCGGCGGCGGCAAAAGCCCGGGACGGCCGCGGATCAGGTTTAAGCCCATCAACTGCGCGGAGGTGAAGATGCGCCGCGCTTCTTCGTCCGTATCCGCGGCATAGACGCCGATGCCGACGATGAGATGCGATTTGCCTAACGAGCGCGAAGGCTTGAACCCGCGGCGGTAAAGATTGATCGCGACGTGCAGATAATCGGGAGCAAAATGCGAGGCGAAGGCGAAGGGCAAACCAAGTTCCGCCGCAAGCTGCGCGCTGAAATCGCTCGAGCCTAACAAGTAGAGCGGCACGTCGAGACCGCTGCCGGGGTAAGCATTCACCCGACCGTCGCTGCCACGGAAGTAGGACTGCAGCTCGACAACATCCTGCGGGAAAGTATCCCCGCTGCCGCCTAACGAACGGCGCAGCGCGCGCATCGTCATTTGGTCTGTGCCCGGCGCGCGGCCGAGCGCGAGATCGATCCGCTTCGGATAAAGCGACTCCAGCGTGCCGAACTGCTCCGCGATCACGAGCGGCGCGTGATTCGGCAACATGACTCCGCCCGCTCCGACCCGGATCGTCTGCGTTGCGCCGGCGACGTGCGCGATCACGATCGATGTCGCCGCGCTCGCGATCCCCGGCATGTTGTGATGCTCGGCCAGCCAGTAGCGATGATAACCCCAGCGCTCCGCGTGCTGCGCGAGGTCGACCGTGTTGCGAAAGGCTTGGGCTGCGTCGCCGCCTTCAATTACCGGCGAGAGATCGAGGATCGAGAAGAGCGGCACTATCGAAGAACGCAGGTCATTCGGCGATCAGCTGTAGCAGCTACTTCCCGAACGTGCGCCAGAGTTGATAGGCTAGCAGGACGAGCGCAGCGGATGAGATGCTGATGACTAATCCAGCAAAACGCCGCTTGCTCCAATACGGGATGGGCTCATTGAGTGGGACGTTCTCCGTTCGCCGCATGCCTGAAGGCGTCATCTCGAAGCGCCACGCGATCACGAGCGCAGCGAGAAAACCGAGCGCGATCAGCACGATGACGACGTGCAGGAGATCATTTGGCGATTCGATGGTCGGAAAGAAAACCCACACGATCTCAATCGCGAGCCAGGCGAGTAGCAGGTAGACCGTCCCGACCTTGTGGACGTTGCGCCGCCGCAGTTCGCGAAACAGGCTCATCTCACTTCACTGCGGCAGCTTCGATGTCGATCTTGATCTCGGAGGTGAGCGTCCGATGCACGGGACACTTGTGCGCGATCTCCATCAGCTTGGCGCGTTGCTCGTCGCTCAGGTCGCCCTTCAATCCAATCTCCACGCGAATGCGGTCTAGCATGCCGACCTTCGTTTCACAATCGGCGCAATCCTTCGAGTGAATGCGGGAGTGATGCAGCCCGACCTGCACTTCCTCGAGCGGCCACTGCTTCTTTCGCGCATACAGCCCGACCGTCATCGACGTGCAGGTGCCGAGCGCGGCGAGGAGATAATCGTAGGGCGTCGGCGCAGCATCGGTTCCGCCGACCTCGACCGGCTCGTCGCCTTGCAGATGGAACCGCCCGATCTCGACCTCCTGGAGAAATCCGGACGCGTTGCCGCGCACCGTTACGTCGACTGGAGCCTCTTCGCTGGTTGGGATCGCGACTGCGGGCGTCTCGTTCATGAGCGCAGCATAACCTGCTCGTAAAGTCGTTAGACCGGTGGCGCGATTTCGTCCGGGTGATACTTGCGCCAATAACGCGCCGCCGCCGCCACGGCCATGAAGCTCGGATCAGCCGCTTCGTAATCGGGCCATTGCTCTTCGCTCGCGCCATCTCGACGGATCTCCGCGAATTCATACGCGCTGAATTGAGGGATGATCTGCGCTTCGTCTTCACCTTCGCGCAGCCGATCGCGGAACCATTCCGCCCAGCTGCGCACGCGTCTCTCGAGCGCATCGAAGTGCGACGCGAGATCGACTGCGACCTTTCCGAAATGCGGGAGGTAAAGCGCGCGCGCATTCACTTTCCGCATCTTATCGATCGACTCTAGCCACGCTTCGATCTGCAGCTCGGGCGGAACAAACGGCGGAATCACCGGTCCGTTGCCAAGGCGCACGCCGCCAACATCGCCGCCGAAGAGGTGGTCGCCCCAGTGGTAGACGTGATGATGCGTCGCGTGCCCGGGCGTTTCGATTGCCTTCACTTCGAGTCTGCCGATGCGCACGACTTCGTTGTCGTGCAAAACGTGAACGCGATCCTGCGGAACGGGAGCGATCACGCCCCAGAGCATCTCCATTTTGTCGCGGAAAATGCGCGTCGCGGAGTCGATGAGTTTCTGCGGCGCGATGAGATGTTTCGCGCCGCGCGGATGGACGTAGATCGTTGCGCCGAGCTCCGCAAAACGCCACGCCGCGCCGGCATGGTCGAAGTGAATATGGCTGAGAAAAACGTGCCGCACGTCCTTCGTGTCTGAGCCGAGCCGGCGGATTTCAGCTGCG
>JBJMWV010000102.1:0-1885 GCA_045809985.1 Chthoniobacterales bacterium
AGCTCGTTGAAGATGATCTGGAACATCTCGCGCTCAGAGATACACGCGCCGCACGCGAGTGCCAATGCCAGTGAAAATCTCCCACGCAATCGTGCCGGCGCGCTCCGCTAATTCGGCCGCGAGGATTTCTTCCGCGCCCTGTCTGCCGATCAACACGGCCTCGTCGCCGACTGTCGCGGTCACATCGGAAACATCGACGATTGTCATGTCCATCGTAACGCGGCCGAGCAGCGGACAACGCCGGCCACCGATCAGCACCGCGGCGCCGCTATTAGAAAGCGAGCGCGGGTACGCGTCCGCGTAGCCGGCGCCGATCGTAGCAACGCGCATCGGGCGCGGCGTGGTGAAGGTTCGACCGTAACTGATCGTCGCGCCGGCGGGCATGTCGCGAATCAGCGCGATGCGCGCCTTCACCGTCATGACTGGTTTGAGCAACTCCTGAAACTCAGGAAGCGGTGAGGCGCCGTAGAGCAGCAAACCGGCACGCACGATATCGAACGGATGGTCGGCGAACCCGAGGATGCCGGCACTTAAAAGGGCGTGTACTTTGTAATTTCCAGTGACCTCACTTCGAATATCGCGGACGATCTTTTCGAAACGCGAAAGCTCATCGCGCGTGAAGGCTTCATCTTCATCCGCGACCGGCAGGTGGGTAGAGATACTGTGCAGGGCGACAAGCGGCAGTTGCGAAATTGCTTTTGCCGCCGAAACCGCCTCCCTCTCCTGCACGCCGACCCGGCCCATTCCGGTGTCGATGAAGAGATTCACCTCTACGCGCTGAGAATCAGCAATAGCGTTAAACTCGGCAGCTTCAGCGTAACTCGATACCGACGGAATGAACCGCTGCTGAACGATCGGGCCGCGCTCTTCGGGTAATGCCGGACCGAGTATCAGCACCGGCCGATGTGGGGCGTTTGCATGCACCTCAACGGCTTCATCGAATGTAGCGACGCCGAAAAGATCGGCGTCGCCGGCCAGTGCTTTTGCCACGTGTGGCAGTCCGTGTCCGTAGGCATTCGCCTTCACGACTGCCATCAATTCGGTTCGCGGTCCGACGCGCTCACGCGCGACGCGTGCGTTATGGCGCAACGCGTTGAGATCGATCTCGGCCCAGCAGCGGCTCAGCTCGCGTGTTTCCATACCGGTTGTTTTGAAACGGTGATGTGTGCTTCGCGCAAATAGAGCGGTTGCAGAGGCGACGGTGCGATATTCGGATGATCGGAAAACGATATTCTCGCGAGTCTTCTCGCAGATGGAAAGGCAGGCACCACGCTCGCGAATTGCGGAAGCGACTCCGATGAGTAAGCGCGGGCGTGCAATGCACCGAGACGGGCACGCAATTCAGATTCGTTCACAAGCTGCGGCATCTCGACGCACACTGCATCGCGAATCATCGCGATCCAAAATGACTTTCGCCGTGCATCGCCGACCGCGCAGTACTCGCGGTCGGGAACGTCGAAGGCGCAGATTGATGGCAAGCCGACCAGTGTCGCACCAGTCGCGAACCGCAAGCCGGTTGCAGTCGAAATCGCGATTCGGGTTCCGGCGTACGATCCGGGCCCAAGGCCGACGACGATACTGTCGAGGCCACTGTTATTTTGAGACATCTCGGCGACGGCTTCGAAGAAAGCGGCCGAGTCATGGCGATCATTGGGAAACTCGCGCACGAGAACTTCGTTGCCATGCTGCAGAAGAGCCACGCTGCCGCGCGTCGACGACAATTCGAGCGCGAGAACCTTCATCTCGTTTCTTCATCAATCACTCGTTTGTCGCCTTCGCCGCTCGTGATCCGCAACCAGCGAGCATGCTCGGGCAATAGCTCTGGGAACCGATCCGCCCACTCGATCACGCAAACGCCGTCGCCGTAAAAGTAATCATCAAGACC
>JBJMWV010000103.1:0-2776 GCA_045809985.1 Chthoniobacterales bacterium
CTCCATTCCGTGCTGGCGGCAGACGCGGAGCTTGTGCGCGAGCGCTTCATCGCGGCAGACGATCATGCCGGCGTCGCCAGCCGCGCCTAGGTTCTTTGTCGGATAAAAACTGAATGAGCCGACAGTGGCCATCGCGCCCGCTCGTTCCACGCCGCGCTTCGCCGGATACTCGGCGCCGATCGCCTGCGCCGCGTCTTCAACCACGAGCAGTCCAAACCGGTCCGCGATCTCGTTGATCGCATCCATCTCGCAGCAGAGGCCGAAGAGATGGACCGGCATGATCGCGCGCATGATGCGGCCGCGCTCGTCGCGCAGCGGCCCGTCCGCGTCGCGACGACACCGTTGCGTGAGGTAATCCTCGATCGCGCGCGGCGAGATGTTGAACGTCGCCGGATCGATATCGACGAAGACCGGAGTCGCACCAACTCGCGCGAGACAACCTGCCGTCGCAAAAAACGTGTAGGCAGTGGTGATGACTCCGTCGCCTGGCCCGAAGCCAAGCGCCATGAAGATGGCGAGCAACGCATCAGTGCCGGATGAGACACCAATCGCGTGCGGCACGCCGCAGTGCGCTGCGATCTCACGCTCGAGTGCCGCCACATTCGGCCCAAGGATGAACTGCTGCGTCGCGAGCACCTGGTCGATCGCTTCTCGAATCGGCTCGCGCAGGCTGCGGTACTCGTGACTGAGATCGAGCAGCGGCACCTGCACGCCGGAAGGTGACAGCTTCGACTCCTGCTTCAATCCGAAGTTTGCCACGGCGCGTTGACCGCTCTGACGCTGTGCAGTACTCTCGTCCGCATGTCGCTGATCCGCGGGCTTTTCTGGCTCTGCTTGTTTGTATTCTTCGCGTTTTGCTTCGTGGTGCTGTTTGAGCACGGCACGAGCGACTTTGCGAACGGCTTCCAGGTCGAATTCCACAAGGCCAAGACCTACGTCATGGACGTCGTGAAGCCGCCAAAGAAAGACGAGAAGAAGAAGTAGCTACTCGACGAACTCGAGTTCGACGTGCCGCGTGAGATAACCCTGCGTTTCCGCGCGCCCGAGAAATTCCCGGATCGCAGCGCGTCCGGTATCCCCATAGTCGCGCGTGTAGTCGTTCACATACATGCCGATGAACTTACTCGCGAGCGTGTCGTCCATGTCGCGCGCGTAAGGCATCGAATGCCGCACCGCTTCATCGCGATGCGCGAGGCCGTAGTCGATGCTCTCGCGCATGATCGCAGTGAGATCGCGTCGCACATCGGGCGGGATGTCTTTCCGCAGGACATTGCCGCCTAACGGAAGCGGCAAGCCGGTGTCGTTCTTCCACCATTCACCGAGATCGACGACTTTGATGAAGCCTGACTTCTCATAGGTGAGTTGGCCTTCGTGAATGATCAGTCCCGCATCCGCGCGACCGGTTTTCACCGCATCGAAGATCTGATCGAACGGCACCACGATGTGCTTGAAGTCCGGTCCGAGAAACAGCTGCAGTGCGAGGAACGCGCTCGTCATCAATCCTGGCACCGCGATCGTTTTCTCCCGCAGTGCGTCGATCGACAACTCGTTAGCCGCGAGGACCATCGGCCCGTAGCCATCGCCCATGCTCGCGCCGCAAGGCAGAAGCGCGTAGCGATCGCTCACATACGCGTAGGCGTGAATCGAGATCGCGCTGATGTGCAGCTCGCCGCGGGTCGCGCGTTCGTTCAAGGTCTGGATGTCTTCCAGCCGATGCTCGAAGCGATAGCCGCGCAGATCGATCTTGTTCTCCGCCATCGCGTAGAACATGAAGGCGTCGTCCGGATCGGGAGAGTGTCCGAGAGTGAAGACTGTTCCGTCGCGGTCGGGCATGGGCGGTGACGCTACCTGCGGCATCTGAGTGGTGCAACGCGACGTAACCCTGAGGCCGCGCTAAGGTGCGATACTTAATTCCGATGCAGCACGCTCCGTTACCCTCTCAATGCATTGCGTGCCACGATTGCGACGCACTCGTGGACACGCCCGAGCTGCACCCGGGGCAAAAGGTTGTCTGCCCGCGTTGCTCTGCGCTGCTCTTCAGCTTTCAGCACAATTCGCTCGAGCGCACGGCGGCGTTCGCACTGGCGGCGGCGTTGCTCTTCGTTGTCTCGAATCTCTTTCCGTTCCTCACGCTCCGCGCCGGTTTTCGCGAGAGCCAGATGCATTTGTGGCAGAGCGTCTCCGGGCTCGGAGAGCAGGGATATCCTTACCTCGCCGCGGCGGTCGCGATCTTCATCCTTGCCGCGCCAGCATTGGTCATCATCGGCTTGCTTTACCTCATCGTTCCTTTGATCAATCAACGGCGGCTGCCCGGCGCGATTGTGCTCGGCCGTTGGACGCATCGCGCGCGGCGCTGGAACATGGCCGAAGTCTTTCTCGTTGGAGTACTCGTTAGTCTGATGAAGCTCGGGAACCTCGCGACGCTGACGCTCGGCACTTCGTTCTGGTCCTACGTGGGACTGATCGTCTGCCTCACGGCAGCGATTGCTTCGATTCATCCGCGCGAGCTTTGGCTGCGCCTGGAGCAGGCGAAATCGTGAACCCGTTCCCGCCACAATCTGCCGCGAGCGAAGGCTTCGCTCTTTGTCATTCCTGCGGCCTCGTCGCGCCGGTCGACCAGCGGCACTGCCCGCGATGCGACGCCTCGTTGCATCTGCGCCGTCGCGAGAGTCTGCAGCGAACATGGGCGCTGACACTCGGCGCGCTCATCCTTTATTTTCCGGCAAACATGCTGCCGATGCTGCGCGTGGATTCATTCTATGGCACGCAGCAGAAC
>JBJMWV010000104.1:0-7060 GCA_045809985.1 Chthoniobacterales bacterium
ACCTACCTGAAGAAGTTGCGCGCGCACATCGACGCCAATTTTCAGGAGCGCATGCTCCTCGCGGAAGCGAACCAATGGCCGGAGGACGCAGTCGCGTATTTCGGCACCGGCGACGAATCGCAGATGAATTTCCACTTCCCGCTGATGCCGCGGATGTTCATGGCGCTGCAGATGGAGGATCGATTTCCGATCATCGACATCCTCGATCAGACGCCGGCGATTCCGGAGACCTGCCAGTGGGCCATGTTCCTGCGCAACCACGACGAGCTCACGCTCGAGATGGTGACCGACGAAGAGCGCGATTACATGTGGCGTGTCTACGCGACTGACCCGACTGCGCGTATCAATCTCGGCATTCGCCGTCGTCTCGCGCCGTTACTTGCGAACAGCCGGCGTAAAATCGAGCTGCTGAACATCCTCCTTTTCTCGATGCCGGGAACGCCGGTCCTCTACTACGGCGACGAAATCGGAATGGGCGACAATGTTTACCTCGGCGATCGCAACGGCGTCCGCACGCCGATGCAATGGAGCCCGGACCGGAACGCCGGCTTCTCGCGCGCGAATCCGCAGCAGCTCTTCCTCCCCATCATCATCGATCCCGAGTACAACTACGAAGCGATCAACGTCGAGACGCAGCAGAAGAATCTGTCCTCGCTCTTGTGGTGGACGCGTCGCGTGATCGCGATGCGCAAGAACTTCAAGGCGTTCTCGCGCGGCACGCTCGAGTTCCTGTATCCCGAAAACGCGAAGGTCCTCGCGTTTCTGCGGAAGTACGAAAGCGAAACAATCCTCGTCGTCGTGAACCTCTCGCGCTTTTCGCAGGTCGCGGAGATCGATCTCTCGCGTTTTGCCGGTTGCGCATTGATGGAGGTCTTCGGGCAAAACTACTTCCCCCCGATAAAGGAAGCGCCCTACATCCTGACGCTCGGGCCACACTCGCACTTCTGGTTTGTGCTCGGCGCGCAACCCGAAGCCGCGACGCATACGGTCACGCGCGAGGTGCCTACGCTGCGCTTCGAGCCGCAGCTCGCGACGTTGCTTAACGGCGATCAACGCAAGCTCATCGAACGCCAGATTTTGCCCGATTACGTGCGCAACCGTCGCTGGTTCGGATCAAAGGCGCGCAGCATTAGCGGCATGCGCGTCGCCGAGGAATTGCACGTGTCCGATCAGCCCGATGCCGGACGCATTTGGTTCGTGGAAGTGACCTATCGCGACGCTGCCTCGGAGACCTACACGCTGCCGGTGAAGATCACACGCGGCCCGGCCGCGCGGAGTCTCGCGGAGAGCGCGCCGCACGCGGTGATCGCCAAGTTCGAAGGCAACGAAGACGCCATTCTGCATGACGCCGTCTGGGATGCAGGCTTCCGCGAAAATCTCTTCCGCCTCATGGCCGACCAGCAGAAGTTCGCCGGCCGGGGTGGTGAGATCGTGGGCACTCCTGGTCGCGCGCTCGGCTCCGATCGCGGTTCATTGTCGTCCCAAGTCCTCGGCGTCGAGCAGAGCAACTCGTCGATGGTCTTCGAGAACAAGTTCTTCCTCAAGCTCTACCGCAAGCTCGAGGACGGCGTGAATCCCGACGTCGAAGTCACGCGCTTTCTCTCGGAAAAAACCGGGTTCGCCAACGTGCCAGCGTTCGCTGGTTCTACCGAATACCGCCGCGCGAAAGGTGAGCCAACCGTGATCGCCGCGATGCAATCCGCTGTGACGAGTGAAGGCGACGCGTGGGCCATGACGCTCGACTCCATCAGCCGGTTTTATGAGCGCGTGCTCGCGCGTAAAGCCGACCTGCAAAGCGAGGAAGTCGCGAGCGGTTCGATAACCGGCGAACTGATCGGCGGCGTTTATCCCGAGCGCGCGAAACTCCTCGGCCAGCGCACCGCCGAGTTGCACCTCGCGCTCGCTTCCGAGACGGAAGACAAGCGGTTCGCGACCGAGCCATTCAACGCGATGGCGCAGCGCTCTGTGTTTCAAAACATGCGCGCGATGGTCCGCCGCAATTGGGAGTTGTTAGGCAAGAAGCTCGCGCAGTTACCGCCGAACGTGCGCGATGAAGCGGCGGAAGTCTACGGCGCCGAGAAGCAGATCCTCGCGCTCCAGCAACGCCTCCTCGAACACATCACTGGCGCGTCGAAGATTCGAATCCACGGCGATTACCACCTCGGCCAGGTCCTCTACACCGGAAAGGATTTCATCATCCTCGACTTCGAAGGCGAACCGGCGCGCCCGTTGAGTGAACGCAAACTGAAACGCTCCGCGCTACGCGATGTCGCCGGCATGATGCGCTCGTTCCAATACGCTGCCTACAGCGCGCTCTGGCAGCCGTCGACGCGCGCGGAAGACATTCCCTTCCTCGAGCGCTGGGCCGATCGCTGGTATCGCCAGATGAGCAGCATCTTTCTGCAGAGCTATCTCAAGACGAGTGCCGGCGCGGCGTTCATCCCGAAAGACGAGAACGATCTTCAGGTAATGCTCGAAGCTTACCTGCTCGACAAAGCGGTCTATGAAGTCGGCTACGAGCTGAACAACCGCCCTGACTGGGTTGTCATCCCGATTCGCGGGATCAAACACATCCTGCAGAAGAGCTAACCTCGTGCGGAACTTCGCAATCAGTATCGCCGCGGTATCTGCGGCGACGCTGATCGCGACGGCCGACGCGGACCAAGTCGATCGCTACCTGGAAGCGCAGATTCGCGCACTGCATCTTTCAGGTTTGTCGATCGCCGTGATGCGCGACGGCAAGTTGATCAAGACGCAAGGCTACGGCTTCGCGAATCTCGAACTCAAAGCTCCGGCCACGAAATCAACCGTCTACGAGATCGGCTCGGTAACGAAGCAATTCACCGTGGCGGCGATCATGTTGCTCGTCGAAGAAGGCAAACTCCGGCTCGACGACAGCGTCACGCAGTTCTTTTCCGAAGCTCCCGAGACGTGGCGTCCTATAACCATTCACCATCTGCTCACGCATACGTCCGGCATTCAGAATCACGTCGGAGTTCCGGGTTACTTGAACGCTTTCAAGACCAGCATCACGAGGCGAGGAAACGCTAACTCGTGCCGAGATGGTGAAGATGTTCTTCGCGCTGCCGTTGGAATTTGAGCCCGGCGAGACATGGGCCTACGACAACACCGGTTTCATCCTGCTCGGCTTTATCATCGAGAAGGCGAGCGGAAAGACCTATTGGGATTTTCTCGACGAGCGTCTCTTTCGCCCTGCCGGCATGACCGCGACGCGCAGCACGGCAGTGGAGTCGCTCGTTCCGAATCGCGCCGCGGGATACACATGGGTGAAGGACCACTTCGAAAACCGACCGGTGCTCCTGCCGTTCATCGCGTTTTCCGCCGGCAGCATTCTCTCGACTGCCGAAGACATGGCGAAGTGGGACGTCGCGCTGACCAACGGCAAGATCGTCAAGGCTTCCTCGCTCGAAGAAATGTGGACGCCGACGAAGCTGCGCGACGCCGCGCCTGCACCATTCGACTACGGCTTCGGCTGGTTCCTCAATGAACAGCGCGGTCATCGCATCGTCGAGCATACCGGCGGGACGCCTGGCTTTTCGTGCGTCTTCTATCGCTTTCCCGACGACAAGCTTAGCGTCATCATTCTAGCGAACCACGGTGATTGCGTGCTGGATCAACTCGCGATCGAGATCGCGGGCATGTATGTGCCGGCCTTGAAGCGACCGGAAAGCGCAACCGATCCGGAGCCGCAGTTATCGTCGAAGCTAGAGCAAATCTTCGCCGGTCTGTTGAAAGGCGAACACGACAACGATGCATTCACTCCGGCGATGCAACAATTCTTCGCGACGGCGACCGGTAAATCGTTTTGGCAATGGTTCGCCGAACACGGCGAGCTGACCTCCTTCACGTTTTCAGAACGTGAAGATCGCGCCGACGCTCGGATCCTGCGCTACAGAGTTCGCCTTAATGGAAACCTCTACTGGTTGACTGCACATCTCACGAAGGACGGGAAGATCGCGCAGCTCTACCTGTGGTGATCTCTTCGGCAAGAGGATCTACTTAGACGCCGGCTCCCGAGAAGAGCAGGCGGTCTTTCATCTTCTGCGAGCCGGCGAAGTAGGACGTCTCGAACCAGTTGCGTTTCTCGCCGCTGATCGCTTTTGGTTTCTTTAATTTGAGCGAATTTTCGCCCGTGCTCGCCGGTGCGCTCGTTTTCGCGTCCTGCATTGCGGAGCGGAAATGCAGGTGGTCGAAGATGCGCAGGGCTTCGATCGCGAAGGCAGTCGCGATGCGTTGGTCTTCGATCATGATGAGGTGGTCGCCATTCGCGGTTTCGCCACTGGGCGACAGATTCGATGAGCCGGTGAACACTTTCGCGGTCGGCAGATTGAAGTCGGTCACGACGAACTTGTGATGGATGTTGATCCCTTTGCCACCGCTCCATTCGCGCTTAAAAGGCTCCGGTGCGTGCGCCGCGAGATAGGCGAAATCAACCAGGCCGATGCTGCCGTCCGGCTTGCGCACTTCGAGCTGGCCGCCCTTGTCCGAAATCCCGTAGCTGAAAACCGGCCGCTTCATGAGCGCGTCGAACTGATCTTTCGTTAGGCCTTTGCCCATCTGGTAGAGGAACGCGACCGCGTAAAGCACGGATGAGGTCGCCTGTTGAACCGCGCCGGCGATCGGCGTTAGCGAGAGATCGGCTTTCGCGTGCGGTGAAAAACAGAAGCGCACGGGCGGGAACTCTGGCTTTGCAATAAGATGCCATTTTGAAGCGAGCTCGGTGGTGTCGAACGTCGTCGGATCGGTGAAGGCCGCTTCGAACATTTGCGCGTAGAGCTGCGCGACGTCCGCATCATCGAAGAGGAGAGCGTTGTTCGCCTGAATGTAGAGCCCGCGGAAGCTGAAGTTGGTCGAGCCGGTCAGCACCTTGCACGGTTTGCCCGCGCGTCGCGCGATGATGACCTTGTGATGCTGCAGATTGTCGAAATGCGTGCGGCGAACGTTCGTTAGGCCGGCGCTGGTCTCGAGACGCCTCGCAGCTTGCGACTCGGGGCTGTTCGCGTCGCCGTGTCCGGCGGAATCATCGAGCACAATGCGCAGCCGTTTCCCGAGGCGTTCAAGTTGCGCGAGCAGATCCGGCTCATTGAAATCGTAAGCGAGAACGTCGAGCGACATCTTCGGATCCTTCAGCGCTTCGTCGAGGAGGCCGAAGATCAGGTCGTAAGCTTCGAAGCCCATCCAGTCGTAAAGTTCCGGGCGCGTCTTCTTGAAGGTGAGCCCGTCGTCGGCGTTCGCAGGAATGATCGTCTTGCCGATCGCGTCGATGTCTTTCGGATTGCCGAGCTTCTCGCGGAACGCTTGCGAGGAAGCGAAGTTCCGCGTGAAACCGACATCGACGAAGCCATGATACGTGACGGGCTCGAGCGAGAGCGTGGCGGTGAGGGACGTTCCTTTTGTCAGCACATTGTCTTTCGGCATGTGCATCTTCGTCGCGCGATAGGTGTAGGTGCCGCTTTTCACCTCGGGCGGAAAATGCACCCAGCGGAACTTCTGGAACGGCGCGGCTAAGGAGGAAAACTGCCGATCGCCGGTGACCTGCTCGCCTTCGGCAGGATCGTAGGAAAACGCGAGCCGGTTGCGCAGCGGAACGAATTCTTTGCCGCCGGGCTCTCTGCACTCGATCGCGAATCCGACGAAGTCCTCTTCCGGCTTTTCTACATCGAAGCCGAGGAGGCACATGCGCTCGCCGCGCCAGAGCTTCATCGCGAATCCGCCGCGCGTTTTCCGGATCTCGAACGCGCTCACGAGTTCAACGTCGCGACTTTAGCCTAACGACTGGCGGCGCTTCGCGACATCTGCGCGCAATTGCGCCACGCGATCGGCAAACTTGCCTGGGCAATCCGTGTGACCGGGCAGCACCTGAAGGTGCGGGGTGATCGGAAGCTCCGGCACGCCCGTCCATTTCATGAGCCACGCGCAAAGCTCAACAACCGCCGCGTATTGCGGGTCGGTGACTTGATCGCTCGCGCGATTGTCACCCTCGATTTCGATCCCGAACCAGGTTCGATTGTAGCTGCCGTCAGCACTCTGCGCGTGGGCGCCTTCGACAGCGCGTCCCGCGCGCGCGGCAAGCGCAGCGCCGTGCCGGCCTTCTAGAATGAGACCGCCACGGCTAACGGTGAAATGCTGACCGGTGTCAGCAAAGCCGCGTGCGAAGTGAGATTTCTGAATCGAACGCGCGAGCGCGGCAGCAAGTTGAAATTCTGCATCGCCGGACGCGAGCTCGCGATTCGCGCTCTCCGTGTTGTGAACGACGATACCCGCCGCGGTGCGCTCCGCGAAATGCGACATATGCGCCGGCGCGGCACCCCATTCTTCTGCGCTGATAATCTTCGGCTCCGCGGCGGCAGCATTGGCGAATGTTCGCGCAGCGACAGCGGTTAGGAACTCGTTCGCCGCGCCACGAATGATGACGACAACTTCGTCGTCCGTGTTGAGCTTGAGGGCGGCCGCGAGCCCAGGCGAAAGGTCGGCGATACGACCCGTGTCAACGTGTGGACCCCAATCAACGGGACGCGCTGCGACCGAGAGCAGGTTGTTCTTCACGCTGATCACTTCTGCAGTCGTGTTGCGGAGGAACGAGCGGCTCGTCACTTTGTAGTCCCAACGACAGGCTAGGTAGAACTTGTCTGGATTCAGACGCCGCCCGAGACCAGTTGTGCCCGGCGGCTGAGAGGGCAGAAAAAGTTCGCAGTGACGCGGATCGTCGAGATCGTTCGGCTCGAAAAGTGCGAGACCTTCGGACGGGCTCATCCCGAAATCGTGCGGACCGCCGAAGGTGCTCATCGATCCCTGCACGCGAAAAACTGCAGGCTCGACCGGGAGCGCCTTGAGCGCCGGCGTGGCGTGATCGGCATTGCGATCACTCAGCGAAACTCGCGCTGCTTTCTGCGTGCGTTTATGCGGAGTTTTCTTTCCCGCGGCGCGTGGAGTCGTGCGCACCTTCCAGATCGTGCGCGATCTCGCCGGCCTCACCGTCCTTGAGACCCTGCTCCTCGCTCCAGGCGCCCAGATCGGCGAGACCATCATCGGCGCGCTG
>JBJMWV010000105.1:0-12043 GCA_045809985.1 Chthoniobacterales bacterium
CATTCATCGGCAGTTTTTCTGACGAGAGGAATTCGAAGAGAATCTGCCCCGTCGCAGGAGCAACTGCGTCAATGTAGTTGAGATCGCCGTAGCGCGGATTGGTCGGGTGATGATCGATGTTGATCCAATGCGGTGCGCGCACGGCTTCGCCAGCGGTTCCAAGGCGATTCTGAACGGCAGTATCCAACGCGACGCCGAGATCGAATTCCTCCGGCGCGGCCGGTGGCCTAACGAGTAGTTCAGAACACGGCATGAAGCTGTACTTCTCCAGCATTCCGTCTTCGTTCCAAAGCGTCACTTCTTTGCCGAGCTGACGCAGCGAAATGCCGAGCGCGAGCTGACTACCAAGTGCGTCACCGTCCGGTCGCACGTGGCTCAGCACAGCAATCCGTTGCGCGCCGCGCAGAGCGTCCGCGATCCGAGCGAAGCTGGTGTTCGTCACGATTCGTCGTCGTCTGCGGCAGGCTCGATCTCCTGCAGAATCTTGAAGACACGCGCGCCGCGTTCGATCGACTCATCGAGATGGAAAACCAGATGCGGCGTGTATTTCAAAACGACGTGCTTTGAGAGTTCCGTCTGCAGGATCGTGCGGTTGTCGTCGAGCTCTGTGATGACGGCTTTATGATTTCCTTTGCCGAGGACGCTGACGAAAACGTGCGCGTTGCGCAGATCAGGCGTGACGTCGACTGCGTTCACCGTCACGAGGACGTTCTTGAATTTCATGTCGCGGGTGATGATCGTGCTCAGCTCGCGCTTCACGATCTCGTTCACGCGTAAAAGACGATGCTTCATATCCAGCACTCGTTAGGCAAAGTGCCTAACGAATTACAGCTTCTGCGCGACCTGCTCGAGCGTGTAGCACTCGATGATGTCGCCGACCTGATACTCGTTGAAATCGCCGAGCTTGATACCGCACTCGAGACCGACGCGAACTTCCTTCACGTCGTCCTGGAAGCGGCGCAGGGTCGAAAGCCCGCCGTCGTAAACCGGCTGGCGACGACGTAGCACGCGAGCGCGCGCAGTGCGCGAAATTCGGCCATCGGTGACGAGGCAGCCTGCAACGATACCGCGCGACAACTTGAAGACCTGCTTGACCTCGGCGTGACCGATGACGGTTTCGCGATGCTCCGGATCGAGCATCTCCGCCATCGATTCTTTGATCTGATCGATCAACTCGTAAATGATCGAGTAAAGTTTAACCTGCACGCCTTCGCGCTTCGCCGCCGTCACGGCCATCGACTCGACCTTAATGTTGAATCCGACCACGACCGCGTTCGATGCGCTCGCGAGGAGGATGTCGTTTTCCGAAATCGGCCCGACGCCGGCGTGGATGATCTCGAGGTCGACTTTCTTGCTCTCGATCTGACCGAGCGCGTTCTGCAACGCCTCGAGCGAACCTTGCGCGTCGCACTTGAGGACGATGCGGAGGTGCTTCTTGCCGTCGGCTGCTTCGAGCAATGTCTCGAGCGTCGCGCGTTGCGGCGCCGAAAGTTTTTCGCCGCGGCGCTCGAGTTGGCGTTCTTCGCTCAGCATCTTCGCCGAACGCTCAGAATCCATGACAAGGAATTCGTCGCCTGCGTGGGGTAATCCAGTGAAACCAAGAACTCTCACCGGCGTCGACGGACCGGCTTCCTTCAGTGGCTTGCCGCGATCGTCGATCAGCGACTTCACCTTGCCCGAAAAATCACCGCAAATGAATGGGTCGCCAGTCTTCAGCGTGCCCGTCTGCACAATGACGGTCGCCGTCGGACCGCGCCCCGCTTCGACTTGCGCTTCAATCACGGTGCCGCGCGGAACTGCGGTAGGGGAAGCTTTCAGCTCCATCACTTCCGCGAGGACAGACATGTTCTCGAGCAATTCGTCGATGCCGATGCCCTTCGTCGCGGAGACCGGCACGACGATGGTGTCGCCGCCCCAATCTTCCGGCGAGAGCTCCCGTTCCTGCAGCTGCTTCTTCACGCGATCGATATTCGCGCCGGGCAAATCGATCTTGTTGATCGCGACCATGATCTTCACGTGCTCGTGCGCAGCCTTCGCGTGATTGATCGCTTCGATTGTCTGCGGCATCAGGCCGTCATCCGCGGCGACGACGAGCACCACAACGTCGGTGACATGCGCACCGCGCGCACGCATCGCGGTGAACGCGGCGTGACCCGGCGTATCGAGGAAAGTGATGCGCGTGCCTTTGTAATCGACCGTATACGCGCCGATGTGCTGCGTGATTCCGCCGGCTTCACCGGCCGCGACACGCGTCTTCCGGATCGCGTCCATGAGCGACGTCTTTCCGTGGTCGACATGACCCATGAAAGTGATGATCGGCCCGCGCGTCTTGAGTTCTTCTTCCTTCGCTGGCTCAGGCGGTGGCGGCGCAACGACAACCTCGACGACCTTGTGGACGCCACCGCCTTTTTCGCGGCGCTCCATCTCGAAGACGAACCCGTGGGTCTCGCAAATCTTGGTCGCGATCTCGGGTTCAATCGTCTGATTGATGTTCGCGAAGATGTTGAAGTTCATCAGCTCGGCGATGAGCTGGTGCGGCTTCACGCCGAGCTCGGCGGCGAGTTGCTTCACGATGATCGGCGGCTTGATGTGAATGATCTTCGCTTCCGCTTCAGGAGCGGCTTCAGCGGCGGGCGCTTCTGCAACGGGCTCAGGTGCAGGCGCAGCGGGAGCTTCGATTGCCGGCGGCGCCGGCTTAGGCGCGTGAGGCGTTGGCGAAATTAAATCGACCACCGTTGGGGGAGGAGGCGGCGCGACTGGCTTCGGCGGCTCAGGTTTCGGAGCAGGCGGGGCGACCTGCGGCGGAAGAATGCGCGAAATCGGCGGGAGGATTGTCTTCTTCGTTGGCGCGCCTTCCGCGCGCTTCGGTCTAGTCTTCGGCTTTTCGTCAATCAACGAAACCGTCTCGACGACGGGCTTCGCAGCTTTCGGCGGAGGAACGGCGGCGGCAGCAGCGGCAGCGGCTTGCGCAGCAACACGTGAGCGAGCCGCGGGCGTCGTCGCCGTTGGAGCGGGGGTGGAGGTTTTCGCGGTGACGCGCGTCTTGGCCGCGCCGGTCTTTACCGGATGCGCATCAGACGCCGGAGCAGACTTCGCCGGAGCCTTCCGCGCTGAATGGGCGGCGGGCTTGCGGGCTGCGGTCTTGCTGCTGGTCGTTCTTGGTGGCATTTCGAAATTTTCTCATGGCTCCGTGAAGCCACGCTATTGTGCGGTTACTTCTCGAGGCACAGCGGCGTGGATCTCCTGCGCTTTCGCTTCGTCCACGGAGAGGATGTCGACGAAATCGGAAACGTCGGCATCACGCAAGCCTTCGAGGTTGGTAAATCCAGATTTCACGAGCGTGATCGCCTGCTCGTCGGTGATCGGCAGCGCACTCTTCAGCGACTGCGCGGCTTGCGCGACCTTCTGCTCGACCGCGGTGGTGGCGGAAGTGTCGCGATCAATGTTGATCTCCCAACCAGTCAAACGGCTCGTTAGGCGCGCGTTCTGGCCCTTCTTGCCGATAGCGAGCGAGAGCTGGTCTTCGTCGACCGAGATCTGCACGCTTTTCCGCTCGGTATCGAAGACGAGGTTCTTCACCTTCGCCGGTTTCAAAGCTTCGAGAACGTAATCCTTCGGATCGGAGCTCCAACGAATGATGTCGACCTTCTCGTTGTTCAGCTCGCGGACGATGTTCTTCACCCGCGATCCACGCATGCCGACACAGGCGCCGACTGGATCAACCTTCTCATTCGCGCTCGTGACCGCGATCTTCGTGCGGTAACCGGCTTCACGCGCGATGCCGCGGATCTCCACCGTGCCATCTGCAATCTCGCTGACTTCGAGTTCAAACAAACGGCGGACGAAATTCGGATGGCTGCGCGAGACGATGTTTTCCGGTCCGCGAATGCCGTTCTCGACCGCGACGACGTAAGCGCGAAGACGATCACCGACGTTGTAGTCCTCAACCACGACGCGCTCGCGCTGCGGCATGATCGCTTCGAACTTCCCGAGATCGAGAATCACATCGGAGCGATCGAAGCGCCGAACCGTGCCGCTCACAATCTCGCCGGCGCGATCCTTGAACTCTTCGTAGATCATCTCCTTCTCGACCTGGCGGATGCGCTGCATCATCGCCTGCTTTGCCGTTTGCGCGGCGATGCGGCCGAAGTTCTTCGGCGTCACTTCGACTTCCACCGATTCGCCGAGCTGCGCGTTCGGATTAATCGCACGCGCTTTGTTCAACGAAATTTCGTCCGCTGGATTCGTGACGTTCTCGACCACGAGCGGCTGCGCGAGCGCGCGGATCACGCCCGTTTTTGGATCGATATCAATGCGCAGATCGCGCGAGATGCTGACGCTCTTTTTCGACGCGGAGAGGAGTGCGTTCGAGACGGCCTCGAGCAGGATCTCGCGCTTGATTCCGCGCTCCCGCTCCAGGTAATCCAACATGGCAATAAACTCGGCGTTCATAGAAATCTTGGTGTCCGCCGACAAAAAAGAGTGGGACACCAGCTCCCACTCCAATCCGGCAACGGACTAGGTGCGCAACCTACTTTTCACCTATGGCCTCGTCAAGTGAGTGAATCCGCGCGCGAGCACTGTAAGATGCGCCATGCTCCCGCGCTTGCTCATCGTCCTGGTGGCGTGGGCTGCGATCTATCTGCCGGGGCTCGGGACGCTGGAAATTAAAGGCGAGGAAGGGCGGCGCATCCTGCCCGCGGTCACGATGCTCCAGACGGGCAACTACATTGTGCCGCAAGTCGGCAGCGATCCTTACTTCAGCAAACCGCCGCTGGTGAACTGGTTGGTCGCCGGTTCCTTCAAGCTGTTCGGAGGACGGAATGAATGGGCGGCGCGGCTCCCCTCGGTCCTTGCCGTCCTCGCGGTGGCGATCGCGTTTGTCGCGATCGCGCGCCGCACCCTCGGACCAAATGGCTCCCTCACTGCAGCGCTCATCTGGCTAACGAATCTCGGCATTGTCGAGAAAGGCCGATTGATTGAAATCGAGGCGCTCTACGTTTCGTTAGCGGGGCTCGCATTTATCTGCTGGATGAGCTGGTGGCAGGAACGCCGCTCGCCGTGGCTCACGTGGATCGTGCCGTGGATATTTCTCGGCTTCGGCCTGCTCGCGAAGGGTCCGCTGCATCTGGTTTTTTTCTACGCGGTCGTCATTGCGCTGCTCTATCGCGCCGGTGAGCTGCGGCTGCTCTGGAAGCGGGCGCATCTTGTGGGCCTTCTGCTCATGCTCGCGATCTTCGCCGCATGGGCGATTCCATGTTTGTCGATCATGCGCGAAGGCGCGGTCACGCACACTTGGGGACGCCAATTTTCCGGCCGCGTCTCGGGCGAAGACTTCAAGCTCGGCATGTGGCTGCTGAACATTCCGCGCGCGCTCGCTTACTTTCTGCCGTGGACGTTGCTGCTGCTGTTTGTCCGGCCTAAGAAGCTGTCGCGAAGCTCCGACGCGGCTATCGCGAAAGGGCTGATCCTCGGCATTAGCATCTCGTTCATCGCGATCAGCCTTCTGCCGGGAACGTTGCCGCGCTACACGATGCCTTTGCTCGTGCCGACCGTCTGGCTAACGGCGTTCCTCTTTGTGAACGGCGGCTTCGAACTCCCGCAGGCCTTACGCAACCCGCGCCTTCCGATCATCGTCGCAGGAGTGTTCGCGCTCGGGATTGCGATCTACGCCTTCGCGCTCATGCCGCAGTTAAAGAAGCGCGAGAAGGTCCGCAGCGTCGCGAGGCAGATCAACGCCGCGCTTCCGGCGAACGAGCCGCTCTATGCGCTCGATCCTGATTACCAACCGTTCCTCTTTTACGTGCGCGATCCAATCATCTACGTCGCGCATCCGGCGGCGCTGCCTACCTCCGCGCACTACATTTTAGTACAGCCGCGCGACGAGCCGGCACTGAGAGCGGCACACTCCGGACTGGATCAACTTCTTCGACTAAAGGATTACCGCAGGATCGAGGTCATCCTGCTCCACGCCGGCTAGAGCCTGCCGCCGACATTGCAGATTTGACAGGCTTGGGATTTTCGATTCCTTAGCACGCTAACCAATTCCCCGCTTCGCATGTCGACACCTCTAGCAGATGAGTTTGGTCTCGTGCTTTTCAGCACTGCGCGCACCTGGCGCACTAAACTCGACCAGCGCCTGCGTCCGCTCGGCCTGAGCCAGGGCAAGTGGCGCACGCTCATGCATCTCTCGCGCGGCGGCGATCAGCTCACGCAAAAGGAAATCGCCGAGCACATGGGTATTGAAGAGCCGACGCTCGTCGGTTTGCTGAACCGGCTCGAGGCCGACGGTTGGATTAAGCGCGAAGAATCTCCGAACGATCGACGTTGCAAGATTGTCCATCTCCAGCGCCGCTCGAAGTCCGTGCTCGATGAAATCTTCAGCGCCGCGCACGAACTGCGCGACGAAGTATTGGAAGAAGTCTCAAGTGCGGATCTCGCGACCTGCATGCGTGTCCTGAAGCAGGTGCGCGCGAAGGCCGAGGCGGCTGAGAGCACCTCGAAGACGACCAGAAACGTAACCAAGATGAAGCGCGCGGCATGACGACACTGGCCAAATCCATGACTCCAGTCCGGGAGCAAGTCGACCACCTCGAGCGGCGTGTCGGCCGCAAAGGACTCTACCTTATCGGCGGCGCGATTCTGCTCGTTGTCCTGCTCTTCACGTTGCGTGGACTTGGCGGCGGGAAGAAGACACCGCCAGCACCTGCGCCGCGATTGGTTGAAACGGCGAAAGTCATTCAGCAGGACGTGCCGCTTTATCTGGACGAAATTGGGACGACCGCAGCGTATGAGACGGTTCAGGTCCAGGCGCAGATCAGCGGGCAAATCATCGCGCGCGAATTTCAGGACGGCGCCGATGTGAAGAAAGGCGACCTGCTTTTCCGCATCGATCCGAAACCGTATGAGGCGGCGCTGGCCTCAGCGCACGCGGACCTCGCGTTGAACCAGGCGACCTTTAAACGGCAGCAGGAGCTCCGGTCGAAGAACGTGGTGGCGAGCCAGGACTACGATGTTGCGCAGGCTAATGAGCAACGTTCGGAAGCTGCGGTCGCAGCAGCGCAGGTGAATCTCGATCGCTGCTACATCAAATCGCCGATCGATGGCCGCGTCGGTTTGCGGAATGTCGATATCGGCAACGTGGTTGGCCCCGGCACGACCACATCGCTGGTCACGATCATGGGGATGGACCCGATCTACACCGACTTCACGGTCGCCGAGCCTGATCTAGCACTCGTTAGGCGCTATCTCAGTAATCCGAACTTGAAAGTGGTGACGGATGCGGAAGACGACAACGTCGACCCGCGCACCGGCAGCCTCTACTTCATTGATAACGCGATCCAGCCCGGTGCGGGCACGGTGAAGTTGCGCGGCGTAACGCCAAATCCTGACCGCGCACTATGGCCCGCGCAGTTCGTGAAGGTGCGCTTGATTCTCGATGTGCTGAAGGATTCGAAGCTCGTCCCAAGCAGCGCAGTCCAGATCGGACAGAACGGCCCATACGTCTTCGTCGTGAAGGAGGACTCGACGCTGGATTTGCGCCGTGTGAAACCCGGCCAGGCACAGGGCGATCTCACCGTCGTCACTGAAGGGCTGAATGTCGGCGAGGATGTTGTCGTCTCGGGACAGCTACAACTCTCGCCCGGCATGAAGGTGGACGCGCACGAGGCCAGGCCTACGCCGGAACAGAAGAGTGGGCACGTCTCAGAAGTTCCAACCATTCGTTAGGTAATGCGAGAGCACGACGATCAGAACGCCGCCCGCGATGGCGCGGACGGGCAGCACGATCCAGCCGCGGCTGATCCGCGCCAGCACCGCGATGGCGTAGAAGGCTCAAAGACGCCAGCCGGAAAGCTGGTGCAGTTTTCGTCCGGGTTGTCAGCGCCGTTCATTAAACGGCCGGTCATGACGATGCTGCTGACGGCGTCGCTCATCGTCTTCGGCATCTTGACCTTCAAGCTGCTGGCGGTGAATGACCTTCCAGCGGTCGACTATCCCGTCATTACCGTTAGCGCGAGCTATCCGGGCGCCAACCCCGAGACGATGGCGAACACCGTCGCGACACCGCTGGAAAAGCAGTTCACGCAGATCCCTGGACTCACGTTAACCACCAGCTCGAGCACCCAGGGATCGACCAGCATCACGCTCCAGTTCGACCTCGATAAGAGCATCATCGACGCGTCGACGGACGAGCAGGCTGCGATCCAGCGCGCGAGAGGACAGTTGCCAAACGACTTGCCGAGCCCTCCGCGGTTCGAGAAATCCAATCCGAACGATCAGCCGGTTATGTATATCGCCCTAACGAGCGATACGCTGAGCGATGGCGACCTATACAAGTACGCCACCTCGCAGGTGCAGCAACGGATCAACATTCTGCCCGGCGTTTCGCAGGTGCAGATCTTTGGCGTCAAAAGCGCGATCCGCATCAAGGTCGATCCGCAGGCGCTCGCCTCACGCAACATCTCGCTCGATGAACTCTCCAACGCAGTCCGCGCCGGCACGTCCTACTCCGGTGCCGGACAGTTCGATGGGAAAAACAGCTCGTTAGTCTTGCGACCGAACGGCCAGGTCGCCGACGCAGAGGGGTATCGTAGCATGATCGTCGCGCGTCCGAATGGCACCGCGCCAGTCTATCTGCGCGACGTGGCGACGGTGGTCGAGAGCGTGCAGGACGAACGTCTCTCGCGGCACTTTTTCGCGCGGGGTTACAGCACGCCCGCCTCCACCATCGTGCTCGCGGTTTCGCGGCAGGCAGGAGCGAACGCCGTCGAAGTTGCGCGTTCCATCAATCAACTCCTGCCGCAGATGCGGCTCGAGTTACCCGGCTCGATCAATCTCATCCCGACCTTCGACCGCTCGCAGAGCATCGTCCGTTCGGTCGAAGACGTGCAGGTCACGCTTTTCATCGCGTTCATCCTCGTCGTCATCGTGATTTTCGTTTTCCTCGGGCGCGCCCGAGACACGCTCATCCCCGTCGTCGCCCTGCCACTTTCGCTCCTCCTGACGTTCCTCGCCATGTGGGTGCTGAATTACTCGGTCAATAACCTCACGCTCATGGCGCTCACGCTCGCGATCGGGTTCCTGGTCGATGACGCGATCGTGTTTCTTGAAAACGTTGTCCGCCGCGTGGAGCACGGTGAGTCGGTCTATCAGGCCACGATGAATAGCGCGGGCGAGATTTCGTTCACCATCTTGTCCATGACGCTGTCGCTCGCGGCTGTCTTCATCCCGCTCGTCTTCATGCCGGGATTGTTGGGACGAATCTTCCGCGAGTTCGCCATCACCATCATCGTCTCGATCTTTGCCTCAGGCCTTGTCTCGCTCACCCTTACGCCTTTGATGTGCTCGCGGCTCCTGAAGGAACATCAGCCCGGACATAAGCAGACCTGGATGGAGCGATTCACGAATAGCTTCTTCCAACCCATCCTGCGCTTCTACGATCGCTCACTTTACTGGTTCCTCGATCACGGCTGGCTCGCAGTGCCAATCCTGATCGCGTGCGGTTTCGGCGTCGTTGTCTTCTTCAAGGCGCTGCCGTTCACGTTGCTGCCAACGGGCGATAGTGGAGTCATTCGCGGCGCGTTGCTCCTGCAGGAAGGCGCCTCGCCGCTGTTGCAGCGACAGGTTCAAGACCGGCTTGATCCCATCCTGCAGGCAAACCCCGCGGTTGATAAATACTTCACCGTTGCCGGCAGCGGACGCGCGGGTTCTTCCGGCATCTTCACCGTCCTCTTCCTGAAACCGGCGAACCAACGCAAAGCCATCGAAGAGGTTTCGACGGAGCTGCGCGGACAGCTCAATAAGATCCCGGGTGTCTTCGCGACCTTGAACCCGCAGCCTGTCTTGCAGATCAACATCGGCGCCACGGGTAGCCAGTTTGGCCGCTATAGTTATGCTCTCAGTGGCATCAATCCCGATGAAGTTTACGCTGCGGCCGATGCTCTCGGTGAGAAGTTAAAGGACTACCCCGGCTTCGCCGCTCCGCCACGCTCGAACCTTTTCCGTAACCAACCGAACCTCGACATCGAGATCGATCGCGATCGCGCGAGCATGTACGGCATTTCAACTGCGAAGCTGCAAGGAGTCCTCCGCGCGGCTTACTCGCAGAACTATGTCTACTTAATTAAACAACCTGACGATCAGTATCAGGTTATCTTGGAAGTCGAGGACAAGGACCGCGCG
Organism: Chthoniobacterales bacterium; assembly: GCA_045809985.1. Classification (GTDB taxonomy): domain Bacteria; phylum Verrucomicrobiota; class Verrucomicrobiia; order Chthoniobacterales; family UBA10450; genus JACCTI01. Next base: position 10,183 of record JBJMWV010000105.1, read on the forward strand.
CGTCCAGAGGATTTGCGGGACTTATATGTGCGACCGGATAGCGGCGGCGCGCTTATTCCTATCCGCACCGTCACCAAGTCCGTCCCGCACCTCGGCTTGCAGGCGGTCAATCACAACAATCAATTCACCAGTGTCACCTTCGGCTTCGATACTAAGCCCGATGTAGCGCTTGGTGATGTCACCAACTTCATCCAGAAAACTGCCGCGCAAGTATTACCGCCGACAGTAACTGGCGAGCTACAAGGTGAAGGTCTCGTCTTGCAACAACTCTTCAAGGCTCTGCCCTTCCTTATCCTAGCCGCTGTCTTCGTCATGTATGTCATCCTTGGGATTCTCTACGAGAGTTATGTGCATCCCGTGACGGTCTTATCGACGTTGTTTCCGGCGGTAGTCGGCGGCTTACTGACTTTGTGGCTCTTTAACTCGACGCTTTCTCTCTATTCGGTCATCGGCTTGTTCCTCCTCATGGGCATCGTGAAGAAGAACGGCATCATGATTGTCGACTTTGCGTTGCATAGACTCGATGAGGGCTACGACCGCCGCACCGCTATCCATGAAGCTAGCGTGGAGCGCTTTCGCCCTATTATCATGACGACCCTCGCTGCCCTGATGGGTGCTGTCCCGCTCGCTTTGGGTTATGGCTCGGATGGCTCATCGCGCCGCCCGCTAGGTCTGGTTATCGTAGGTGGTCTGGTGGTGTCGCAGTTGATCACGCTCTACATCACTCCAGTGATCTATCTCGCCCTCGAGTGGTTCCAGGAGCGCGTGCTCGACAAGGTTCCCTTTCTCCGCAGCGGTCATACCCATCACGAAGCGCAGACCGGCGAAGAAGAAGCGCCCGCCGCGCCGGCGCCTGTCGGCGCGCGTTAAGAGACGCGGAGAAAATGCTCGATTCATCGAGCGACGGACGCTTGAATCCGCCATGCGTCGACGGGTTGCTGCTTGGGTTGTCGCGTTCGCCTGCTGCGCGGGCGCGGGTTCGCAGGTAAAGGCACAGGAAAGTCCTTCCCCATCGCTCGAGCAGCGTGTCGTCGCGCTCGAATCCTATCTCGCGAATGCCGATCCGAAAACGGCGGAGCGCATCCCCGGGCCCGGTCATAACGGCTGGATGATGACGAGCGCCGCGCTGGTGCTTTTCATGACGCTGCCGGGGCTCGCCTTGTTTTACGGAGGGCTCGTTAGGCGCAAGAACGTGCTCTCGATCCTCGCGCAGTGCCTTGGCATCACCGGGCTGGTCACTTTGCTCTGGTGGCTGGTCGGATTCTCGCTCGTCTTCGCGCGCGGCTCGCCGTTCATCGGCGGATTCCACTTTGCGCTTCTGCGCAACGTGAACGCGGCGCCGAATCCCGATTACGCGTTCTGGGTCTCAAGCAGTGTCTTCGCGATGTATCAGCTCATGTTTGCGATTATCACGCCCGCGCTCATCATCGGCGCGGTCGCGGAGCGAATGAAGTTCTCCGCCATCGTTATCTTCGTGGCGCTCTGGATGTTCGTCGTTTACTTCCCGCTCGCGCACATGGTCTGGGGGATTGACGGCGGGATGAATGGCCTAACGAATCCAAACGCGCGCATTCACGCGATCGATTTCGCGGGCGGCACGGTCGTGCACATGTCGTCCGGCTGGTCGGCGCTGATTCTATGTCTCGTGCTTGGACCGCGCCGCGGCTGGGGTCGCGAGAATATGGCGCCGCATAATCTCGTTCTCTGCATGGTCGGCACCGGCATGCTGTGGGTCGGCTGGTATGGATTCAACGCCGGCAGCGCGCTCGCCGCGGATGGCCTGGCGGCGAATGCATTCATGACCACGACGCTCGCCGCCGCCGCTGGTTCGGCCACATGGGGCGCGGTCGAATGGATCACG
>JBJMWV010000106.1:0-5137 GCA_045809985.1 Chthoniobacterales bacterium
AAAGCGCTTCCGCATCGTCTTCGCGCGGCGCGCGGGATCGCTCGACACCGGGCGTGAAAGTGAGCTCGTGTCCGTCCCAATGCGCGCAGCGATTCGGCGTCAGGATAGACCAGCGCATCGAAGCAAAACGATCGACGAAGAAGCGCGCGTTGTGTTGGACGATGTGATGCGCCGGCTCGAACCAGGCGACGAACCACTTCGTACCGTCGTGCTCAACTTCGCGAAAGCGGACGAAGGCGCGCATCTTGTGAACGTCGCGTCCGACCGCCTTAGCGAAATCGCGTGCGAGCGCGACATCCGGATCAACGGTGATCTCGAGCAGCTTTGGCTTGCCGTGCGTCAGTCGCCAGGCCAGCCGATAGAGTAACGCCCACCGCCGTTCATCGCGATGCAAGGCAACAAACCGGGCAAGCTCAACGAACGCTTTCGGAACACGGAATGTCTCTCCCGCATTCTGCACTTCGGGCTCATCGAACATGTCGAGCGAAGGCTGATCGGCGAGCAACTCCTGCCAAATGCACTCGTTAGGCGCGAGTCTGCGTTGCAGCGCACGTCGGGCAGCGCGCTGCCAGTCCTCGAACGTTGGCTGGAACGTGATCTGTTCCACCGCGCCTACAGTTGTCCCGTGATGACGGACGGCTCGACCTCTGTAAACAGATCCAGCTGACGATCCGGTTGCGCGAATCGCTGCGAAAGGTCAGCGCGATCGATCGCGAGATTCGCGGAGTTGTAATCAGCAGTGATGACGAACGGCAGCACCTTCTTGACCGAGACGTGCAGGCGCGGCAGATCGTCGACCCGCAGTTTGTGCCAGCGCCGCACCTTCAGGATCCGCTCCACGGATTTCGTGCCGAGCCCCGGAACGCGCAGCAGCATCTCGCGCGAAGCTTTGTTCAGATCGACGGGGAAGACCTGCCGGTTGCGCAGCGCCCACGCGAGCTTCGGGTCTAACGAGAGGTCGAGATTCGGCGCGGTAGTCGTCGTCAGCTCCTCGACTTTGAAACGGTAGAATCGCATCAGCCAGTCGGCTTGATACAGACGATGCTCGCGCACGAGCGGCGGCGCGATCAACGGCAGCTTGCTCGAGGCATCCGGAATCGGACTGAACGCGGAGTAATAAACGCGCCGGAGCTTCTGGTTCGCGTACAACGAAGATGCCTGCGCCAGAATTGTCGCATCGGGAGTCGCCGTCGCGCCGATGATCATCTGCGTGCTCTGACCGGCTGGCGCGAAAGTCTTCCTCTCCGCTTTGGCCTTCACGATGCGCGCTTTGATTCTGCTCATCGCGGCTTCGGTGTTCTCGAAACTTTTCTCCGGCGCGAGCTCCGCGAGCGCGAGCTTCGTCGGCAGCTCGATGTTGATGCTGATGCGATCGGCGTAGCTGCCCGCTTCTTCGATCAGCACGGGTGAGGCTTCCGGAATTGTCTTGAGATGAATGTAACCGCGGAACTGATGCTCGATCCGCAGCTTGCGCGCGACGTCCACGACGTGCTCCATCGTATAATCGGGATTGCGGATAATTCCCGAGCTGAGGAACAGCCCCTCAATGTAATTGCGCCGGTAAAAATCGAGCGTGAGCTGAACAACTTCATCTGCGGTGAAGCGCGCGCGCGGCACATCGCTCGAGATGCGGTTGATGCAGTAGAGACAATCGTAAACGCAGTAGTTCGTGAGCAGAATCTTGAGGAGCGATACGCAGCGCCCGTCCGGCGTGTAGCTATGACAGATCCCCGAACCGGTCGTGGAGCCAAGCCCGCCGGCGCGCGAGTTACGCTTCGTCGTCCCGCTGCTCGCGCACGACGCATCGTACTTGGCAGCGTCCGCGAGGATTGCCAGTTTCGTCGCGAGCTCCATCTATCGAATTACGATCCGCAACTGGGGTGAGACGCCCATGTTCATTTGAACTTAACACCACCGGGCCGAGCTGGTCGCGACGCTAGGCGCGCCCGGGAATCGATTCGTTCGCTGTCACCGGCGCGGACAGTTCGCCTGACCGTGCGTGACGGCGAAGAAATTCATCCGCTAACAATCGATAGGCGCGCGCGCCGGAGCCGCTCGAGTCGTGCTCAAAAATCGATTTCCCGAAGCTCGGCGCTTCACTCAAGCGCACGGTTCGCGGGATGACGGTCTGGTAAACGCGCTCGCCGAAATGCTGGCGGACTTCGGCGACTACTTGCGAGCTGAGATTCGTCCGCGCATCGAACATCGTCATCAGGATGCCGGCGATCTCGACGTGATCGTTCGCGCCTGAGTCGCGCACCTGCTCGATCACGCGCACGATTTTTACCAGGCCTTCGAGCGCGAAGAACTCGCACTGGATCGGCGTGAGCAATTCATCCGCCGCGGCGAGCGCGTTGGTCATGAGGATGCCTAACGAAGGCGGACAATCGAGCAGGACGTAATCGAATGCCGCGTCGGTGCGCAACGGAGCAAGCGTGTCAGACAAGCGCGTGAGATGATTCTCCATTCGCGCGATCTCGATTTCCGCACCGGCGAGATCGAGATCTGCAGGAATCATGAACATCCGTTCGTGTCTCGTCGGAAGCACCTTCTCCGCGATGCTCGCGCCGCCGAGCAGGACGTCGTAGAGGCTTTCGCCTTCAATCTCCTGCAGGCCTAACGAGCTTGTCGCATTCGCTTGCGGATCGAGATCGATCAGCAGCACGCGCTGTCCTTTTTGGGCGAGCGCGCAACTGAGATTGACCGCGGTGGTTGTCTTTCCGACGCCACCTTTCTGGTTCGCCACCGCGATGATCTTCATTCGCGCGGCACGATCAACGACCGCAGCTCGAACGTGCGGCGACCATCTTCTTCCTGCCAGCAAAGGTGGCCGGGATCAGGCAGCATCTCCGTGACTTCGAGCTCGCCCGCCTTGTTCAACCAGCGATGAAAAACCTCGAGGCAAAGATAACTCTCGAGGTCGACGAAGACTGGCTTCGTATCCTTATCACGACCCTCGGCACCGCTGCGCCGCAGCGCCGTTTCGGTAGGACGAATGTAGACGTAACGCGGCAGATCGCGCGCAGCGCGCAGTTGCTCAAGCGCGAGCACGAGCTCGCGTCCGTTCGCATTCCCGCAATTCATTTCTTCGAGCGTCACAATCCAGGCGCGACGTTGCACGATCGCTTTCCCGCAACGCAAGCGCGGCATGTGCGGCAGCCCGCCGAAATGGAAGGGATGGAATCCGAGCGGGATGAGCCAGGCGCGCGCGAATGAGCCGAGATATTCGCCCGAGCAACGCCTGCGCAAACCAACGTCGCCGGTCTCGTCTGCAAAGACTTCGACTTCGGCGGGGGAGATGGCGCGCCAAGATTCGTTAGGCCGTTGTGCGGCGACGAAGTTTGTCAGCTCCGGCAGCGCATCCATTTGGCGCACGGTGGTGTGCGCGGTGAAGTCAGCCGCGAAGAAACCGAAGTGAAAATTCGGCTTTCCGCGCGTGGTGCTGGCGAGCGCGGCGGAGAGGCGCGGCTTATCCGGGCAGCTCCAGTAAAGCGCATGATGCAGGAGCGCGACGGGCGGATGCAGCTCGCTCACGACCCATCGATAATCGCCGCGCGCGATTGCTTCGAACGACGCCGCGGAAAGCTGTAGGTCGGCCGCGGGAAACGTGTACTCGTCGAACGCGGTGAACTCGAAATTCTTTCGGACAAAACTGCAATCCTCCGCGGTCAATTCCCACTCGGCTTCATCGACATGCGCGGCCGCGAGTTGGCGGAACGCCCCTTTCAACTCCTGAAACGCGATGTGTGCCAGCGCGACGATGCCCGGACCGGTCAGCGGCATCTTCTTCTCCGCGCAGTGCTGCAGGAATGCGGGCAACGCAACGACTCCGTCGCGCGTCGGCGCGGAGCGCAGTAAACCGCGCAGACTATTCGCCACGCGCGTGCCAACGAACGCATAAGTGTCGCGCCAGAGATCAAGCCAAGGCGCGATGTCACGCGTCAGCTCATCGGTCATTGCATTCGTTAGGCTGAACTGCACGTCGCGCGTGCACTCCTCGGCGATCGGGTTCGCAGCCGCGTAAAGAAAACGCTGCGCGCTGGCCGTTTTGCCGCCGAGCTCATCGAGACGACGCCGCGCTTCTTCCATCATCTCGGCACGCGCGCGAAGATCCGGTGCGACCGGAAATTTCTTCGCCAACGCGAGGAGCGCGTCAGCGCGTTCGAGCCATGGTTCCCGTGCAGGAGTATCCCTCCACCGCGAGATTTCCCGCGCGATAACTCCGAATGCGTCTGGATCCATCGCGGGAACTTCCAATCGCCAATTGAGCACCCGTTTGGCGGCAAGATTCTCGAGTAGTTGGCGCGGCGCAGCGATCTGATGCGCAGGTGTCTTACCATCACAGCGTGTGACCACAGTTTTCTCTTCCGCCGAGAGCGCAATGACTTCGCCGGTGTCGCAAAGGACAAATGTCTCGCCTTCGATTCGTCCGTTCGGATTCACCCGCGGAGCTAGTTCGTCGCGGATCTCAGCGTCGGCGTTCAGCGCAGCGGCAAACGTGTGCGCGGTCCAGCGTTCGAGGAACGCTTCGCGCGCGGCAATTCCTTTTCGAGGCGCGAAGGCCAGCTCCTTGCCGACTGTCCCCCACGCCGATGGGCCGAACTCACTGTAGGTGTCGTTCTTCGCACAGACGCGCTGCAGATAGAGGAGGAAATGCCGCTCGCGTTCACGCGCGCGAGCGTTCCGCGGCGGCAGCGCTTCGCTTTCGGCGGGCAGGCGGTGGCGAAATTCCCCTGCTCCAAAAACCAGATAGCCCGGGAGAATCGAACGCGCAGATTCCATCAACGCCGCACGTGCGCGTTCGAGTTCCTCGTGCAGCGTCGCCTCTAGCTCCGCTTCGAGCGCCTGCACCGCAGTCGCGCTTTCCTTAAGTTGGGAGATCGGCTCCGGCGCTTTGTGTGTAGCGCCGTTAGCAGAGGCGGGGTTGCGGAGGAGCGCACGATAGGAGCGCGAATCATCGGCCGAGAGCCCGCTCGCGCGAGAGCCGACAAACTCCTCCGCGCGGACGCGTGACTCGAACAGTTCGCTTCGCCTAACGAGTAGTTGCCGCGCCAGCACGGAGCTGCGCGTCGTCCCAAGTCGCTCGAGATGATCAAACGGAACGCCCGTCGCTCGAATCAGAAAGAGCGGAGCGACC
>JBJMWV010000107.1:0-11422 GCA_045809985.1 Chthoniobacterales bacterium
CTGGTTTGGTCTCTTCCGCTTTCGCTCGCCACTACTTACGGAATCGCTTTCGCTTTCTGTTCCTCCGGTTACTGAGATGTTTCACTTCACCGGGTGTCGCGATGTTCCTGCTATGTATTCACAGAAACTCGATCAGGTATTACCCCAATCAGGTTACCCCATTCGGAAATGCACGGGTCAAAGCGTATTTGCCGCTCTCCGTGCCTTATCGCAGCTTATCACGTCCTTCATCGCCTATTGGCACCAAGGCATCCATTATGTGCTCTTTGTAGCTTGATCAATCTGTTCCGGTCTTTCGACCAGAGATCTTTTGATAACTGAAACTCTCGGGCCGGGACATCTTACCTTCCCAGCCGGTTATTTTCAGACTCAGCTCTAAAAAGTTGTATTTACTACCCTGTATGTAGATATCAAAGAACCAGCGGCTCGGATAATTCAGGCGACAAAAAAACCCAACTCTGTCTTCCGACTCACAAACGTTTCCGTTGATCAGCCGGGACAAAATTGAGTTCCAATTTGCAGTCCCAAATTATCCAAGAACGCACTCCGTCAACTTTCGTTTTCAGGAGCCCCCGTTTGCGGCGGGGCATCGAAAGTAGCTCACCCAACGAGACCGTCAAATGAGTTTTTGCAAAAAAGTTTAACTTTCTTGCTCCACCTGCCGATTCCTCACTCGAACGAGGGGAAAAGGACTTTCAGCGGTCGGGCAACGTAGCGCGACGGCTCCACGCGTCAACGGCTTTTTACGCGAAATTGTTACCGCCGGCCGCCTCGGCAGGCGCGAATTCCCGATGCTATGCCCGCGAAAAAGAAGACGATGCCTGCCCAGAAGCAAAACCAGCAGCCCGGTCGCGAACACGAGATGACGCCGCGTCCGAAAGCGGAGGACCCAAAGCACCGCGGCAGCGGCAAACTCGACGGCAAAGTGGCCTTGATCACGGGCGGAGACAGCGGGATCGGCCGCGCGGTCGCGATCGCCTTCGCGAAAGAAGGTGCGGACGTCGCGATCAACTATCTCGAAGAAGACAAGGACGCGAAGGAGACGCAGCGGCTGGTCGAAGAGCAGAGCCGCAAATGCGTGCTGCTGCCCGGCGATGTCGGCGACGAAAAGACCGCCCGCAGCATCGTCGATAAGGCGGCGAAACAGCTCGGGAAACTCGACATCCTCGTGAACAACGCATCCGAGCAGCATCCGCAGGAGAGCATCGAAAACATCAGCGCCGAGCAACTCGAGCGGACATTCCGCACCAATGTCTTCGGCTACTTTTTCATGACCAAAGCCGCGATGAAGCACCTCCGCGAGGGCAGCTGCATTATCAACACCGCCTCCGTGACCGCATATAAAGGCAGCGCCGAGCTGCTCGATTACTCCGCGACGAAAGGTGCGGAAGTCGCCTTCACACGTTCGCTCTCGCAGAACCTCGCGGAAAAGAAAATCCGCGTGAATGCAGTCGCGCCGGGCCCGATCTGGACGCCATTGATCCCGTCGACCTTCGACGAAGAGAAAGTCTCCACGTTCGGAAGCGATGTGCCGTTGAAGCGCCCCGGACAACCTGAGGAAGTCGCGCCGAGCTACGTCTTCCTCGCCGGCGACGACGCCTCGTACATGACCGGCCAGGTGCTGCACCCAAATGGCGGCTCGGTTGTGAACGGCTAACGAACGCCTAACGTGCGCGCATGACGCGCCTCGACGGCCGCGCGGCCGACCAACTTCGTCCTGTCAGTTTCGAGATCGGCATCGCGCCGCACGCCAGCGGCTCGGTGCTGGTCGCCATGGGCAACACGCGCGTGATCTGCGCGGTGATGATCGACGAAGGCGTGCCCCGTTGGATGAAAGAGCAAGGCGTGACCGGCGGCTGGCTGACGGCCGAGTATTCGATGCTGCCGTACTCGACGCAGACACGGAAACCGCGCGACATCTCGAAAGGCAAACTCGACGGCCGGAGCAGCGAAATTCAGCGGCTGATCGGACGCTCGCTTCGCGCGGTCGTCGATCTCGAGAAGCTGGGCGCGCGCACGATGTGGGTCGATTGCGACGTTCTGCAAGCCGATGGCGGAACACGGACCGCCGCGATCACAGGCGCGAGTCTTGCCGTCGCGATCGCGTGTCGTCGGCTCGTCGACGAAAAGAAGCTCGCCGAATTGCCGATTCGAAACCTCGTCGCTGCGGTGAGCACCGGCGTCATCGACGGATCACCGGTCGTCGATTTGAACTACGAGGAAGACAAACGAGTCACCGTCGACTTCAACATGGTCGCGACGGAGCAGGGCGAGTTCGTAGAGCTGCAAGGCTCCGGCGAAGAGGCGACGTTCTCGCAGGCGCAACTCGACGAGATGCTGGTCCTCGGTCGCAATGCGATCGGCGAATTGATCGCCGCGCAGCGCGTCGCACTTGCCGACGGGCACGCGATCAGCTAGAGCCAAGCCCCACGTGAAGAAAGCACTCATCACAGGAATCACCGGTCAGGACGGCAGCTACCTCGCGGATTTGCTGGTGCAAAAGGGCTACGAAGTCCATGGCATCATTCGCCGGGCGAGCACGTTCAACACTTCGCGCATCGATCATCTCTACGCCGATCCACACATCAACGGCGTCCGCCTTTTCCTGCATTACGGCGATCTCACCGACTCGGTCAATTTGGTGAAGCTGCTCTACGATTTGAAGCCGGACGAGATCTACAATCTCGCCGCGCAGAGCCACGTGAAGGTGAGTTTCGAAATCCCGGAATACACCGCCGACGTGACCGGCACCGGCACGATTCGGCTGCTCGAAGCAATGCGCGAGACAGGCGTGCGGCCGCGGTTTTACCAGGCATCGTCGAGCGAAATGTTCGGCAAAGTGCAGGAGGTCCCCCAGCGCGAGACGACGCCGTTCTGGCCGCGCAGTCCTTACGGCGTCGCGAAGATGTTTTCATATTGGGCCACGGTGAATTACCGCGAAAGCTACGGGTTCCGCGCGAGCAACGGCATCTTGTTCAATCACGAGAGCCCGCGGCGCGGTGAGACCTTCGTGACGCGCAAGATCACCCGCGCAGTCGCCGCGATTAAGAACGGACTGCAGAAGGAACTCTTCCTTGGCAACATGGACGCGAAACGCGACTGGGGTTACGCGCCGGAATACGTCGAAGGCATGTGGCGCATGCTGCAGGAGGAGGACGGAGACGATTTCATCCTCGCGACCAACGAAACGCACACCGTGCAGGAGTTTTGCGAAGCCGCTTTCGCGCACGTCGATCTCGACTGGAAAGAATTCGTGAAGCACGACGACCGCTATGAGCGGCCGGCGGAAGTCGATCTGCTCATCGGCGATCCGGCGAAGGCGAAGAAGATCCTCGGTTGGGAACCGAAGGTGCGCTTCAAGGAACTAGTGCAGATCATGGTCGACGCCGACCTTGAGAATCTGAAGCAGCCCTCCGCGAAAGAGCAGTTGGGCAGAATGCCCTAACGAGCCGCTGGCGCTTCGAATGGCGCATTGCCGCCGAGCTGCGCAACCGGCGTCGATAACTCGGGAACCGCGGCGGCGAGTTTCGCGTTTACGACGCTGACCCGCGCGCCTTCGCCAACGATGTCGTAAAGCCGAATGACGTCGCTCGATTTCATGCGCACACAGCCATAGCTCGCCGGTTTGCCGATATTCCGCTCTTCGGCTGTGCCATGAATGTAGATGTAGCGGTCGTACGCATTCGCGTTTTGCGGCTCCAGCCCTTTCAACCACAGAATGCGCGACACGATCGGATCGCGTCCCGGTGCATCGGGCACGACCACTTCACCAGTGCGGCGACGATCCTTGAAGACCGCACCCAGCGGAGCGCGGGTCCCGATCTTCTTTGCGATAGCCATTTCGCCGAGCGGCGTGGCGCGACTGCCGGGTGCATCACCGATCGCGAACTTCGAAGTTGAAACCGGGAACGTGCCGACCGGTCGACCGTCTTCCAGCACGACCAGCTTTTGCTCGGGAATGCTGACGACCACGCGGTGATGCGTGTCAGGTGTCGTGCAGGACGTCGCAAAAATTAGCGCTGCAAACCCGGGCAGCGCCCGCCAAAACCATTTCATCAGCGGTTGAACCTGAAGAACTCCTCCGCAGTTGCGGTCGTCGCGTGCGCAACTTCTTCGAGCGTAATCCCGCGCGCCTTCGCGATCTCTTCCGCAACGAGTCGCGTGTGCGCGGGTTCGGCGCGTTTCCCGCGGTACGGCACCGGCGCGAGATACGGACAGTCCGTCTCGACCATGAATTCGCCTAACGAGAGCTTCGCCGCGACTTCGCGCACCTCGGTGCCGTTCTTAAACGTCACGATGCCCGTGAACGAAACAAGATGACCCATCGCGATGACTTCATTCGCCTGGTCGAGCGTGCCGCCGAAGCAATGGAAAACGCCACTGAACTGCCGCCCATACGGCTGCATGATCTCGAGCGTGTCTTCCCAGGCATCGCGTTGATGAATCACCACGTTCAGCCGCAATTCGACCGCAAGATCGAGCTGCTGTTCAAACAACTCCGCCTGCCGCGCTTTGTAAGCTCCGTCGTGGATCTCGGCCTCGACTTCCTGCTCCGTCTCGCTCCCCAACGCGCTGAAAACCTGCACCTCTTTTTCCTTCGCGACCGCCATGCTCGGCAGCCGGTGATAATCCAAACCCGTCTCGCCAATCGCGACCACGCGCGGACTCTTCGCGAGCTCGCGCAGTGGCGTCATCACGTCGGTGACTTGACCATCATCGACGGTCGGATGAACGCCGATCACCGCGTAGACATTCGGATATTTTTCCGCCAACTCGACCGCGCGCCGGCTGCTCTCGATTGATGTGCCGATCGTGACGATCCGCGTCACGCCTGCTTCGTTCGCGCGGCGCAGCACGTCATCGAAATCAGGCGCGAAATCCGGGTAGTCGAGATGCGCGTGAGTTTCGATTAGCATCGCGAAGAATAGCGCGAGAGCGCTACCACTGCATCACGCTGCTCGCCCACGTCAGGCCGCCGCCGAAGACGATGAGGAGGATGTAATCGCCGCGCTTGATGTGGCCGGTGCGGTTCGCTTCATCGAGCGCGATCGCCACTGCCGCAGCAGAGGTGTTCCCATATTTCTCGAGATTCACGAAGATGCGCTCGCGCGGAAATTTCAGCCGTTCGCCGATCGCTTCGATGATCCGCAGGTTCGCCTGGTGCGGGATGATGCAGGCGATGTCGTCAATCGTGAGGCCGGCGGCATCGAGCGCTTTGTTCGCTGCGCTCATCATTGAGACGATCGCCTGCTTGTAGACGTCTTTGCCGGACATGTGGATCGTCTGCAGCTTTCGATCGGCGTTGTCGCGCGTGATCGGCGTGCGGCAGCCGCCGCCGGGCATGAAGAGGATGTCGGCGAAGTTGCCATCGCTCCCGATGTGTGTGCTGATCACGCCGTGCTCGCTCGCGTCGCGATGCTTCAAGATCACTGCGCCCGCGCCATCGCCGAAGAGCACGCAGGTGTTCCGATCCTCCCAATTCGTGATCGAGGTCAACTTCTCCGCACCGATGATCAACACCGTCTCGTGCGTGTGCGAAGTGATGAACTGCTGCCCGATTTCCACTGCGAACAGGAATCCTGCGCAGGCGGCGGAGACATCGAGACAAGCCGCGTTTTTCGCACCGAGCTCGCGCTGCACGAAGCACGCTGTTGCCGGGAATACCATGTCCGGCGTGGCCGTTGCGACGAGGATCATGTCGATCTCTTCGGCGGTCACGCCGGCCTGCTCCATCGCGTTGCGCGCCGCCTTCGTCGCCATGTGGCTCGTCCATTCGTCCTTTGCCGCAACGCGCCGTTCCTTGATCCCGGTGCGCGTCGTGATCCACTCGTCGGACGTGTCGACGATGGCCGATAAATCAGCGTTCGTTAGGCGCCGTTCCGGGACGTAACTGCCGGTGCCAACGATCGAGACAGAGCGCCCCGGCTTACGGGATCGCGGGCTCGAGCGGGGCTGCTTTTTCATTATAGCGGCGAATCTCCTCGACGATATGCGGGTTCAACTCGTGTTCAATCGACTCAGCCGCTACACGCAGCGCGTTTTTGATCGCGAGCGGTGAGCTCGCGCCGTGCGCGATAATGCATATTCCATTCACGCCTAACAAAGGCGAGCCGCCGTATTCCTCGTAGTTCACCTTCTTGCGGATCGTCTTGAATGCTGATTGCGCGAGATACGCGCCCGCCATTCGCATTTTGTTCTTCGTCAGCTCGTGCTTAAGCCATTTGAAGATCGCGTCGCCGACGGACTCGCAGGTTTTCAGGATGACGTTGCCGACGAATCCATCGCAGACCACGACCTCGACGGGATCGGCAAAGAGATCGTGGCCTTCGATGTTGCCGCGGAAGTTCAAGCCGCTTTCCTTCAGCATCTTGAAGACTTCCTGCGTGAAACCGCTGCCCTTGACGTCTTCTTCGCCGATCGACATCAGCCCGATGCACGGGTTTTCGCAGCCAAGGACGTGTCGCGAATAAACCGAACCCATTATGCCGTATTGCAGGAGATGCATCGGGCGCGGATCAACGTTCGCGCCAGCATCGATCAGGACGAACAGTTTGCTTTCCGTCGGAACCAGCGAGGCAATGCCGGGACGTTCAACGCCCGGCAGCGTGCGTAACTTGATCGTCGTCGCAGCAACCGCAGCACCGGTGTGACCCGCGCTCACCACTGCATCGGCTTGGCCGTGTTTCACCAGATCAACCGCGCGGCTGATCGACGAATCCTTCTTCCGCCGCACCGACTCAACCGCCTTGTCGCGCATCTCCACGACCTGCGTTGAGTGCACGATGTCGACACGGCGATCATTGCAGTTTTGCTGCTTCAGTTGCGCTTCGACGTGCGCGCTATCGCCAACGAGAAACAACTTCTCGATGTTCGGGTAGGCTTGCAGCGCCATCACCGCCCCCGCGACAAGATTGGGCGGCCCGAAATCGCCTCCCATTGCATCCAGCGCGATTTTCATTAGAGCCGGGAACTCTGCTGATTCCCGAGAGCGAATGCAAGCGACGGCGCGACGTTACGCGATCGTAACGCGGCGCTGAGACTAACGACCATTACGGTCGCGCGTGATTACGCGCCTTCGACGGAAAGGACCTGGCGGCCCTTGTAGTAACCGCACGAACGGCAGGCGGTGTGCGACTGAGCCGTGCTGCCGCATTGCGGGCACTTGTTCAGGACTGGCGCGGCCCAGCGATGCGAAGCCTTGCGCGTGCGCAGGCGCATCTTGGACGTTTTGCGTTTTGGAACTCCCATAGCGAGCCGGGAATGAAAGCACGGAACGCAGGAAAGGCAACCGGTGTCTTCACGCTCCTGCTCTTAATTTGACGGCGAGGAAGAGGAGCAAGCGTTACAGATCTAGCTTATCCAGCGCACCCCAGGCAGCCTTGCGCTTCTTCTCCGCCTCCGCGGCGTCGTCCAGCGCGGCGGTAACTTTCGCGCCCGCACAAACTAATCCGCCATGCCGATCGCAATGCGGATACGCTGGCAGATTGAGCAGAATGTCTTCGCGCATCTGCGGGGTGAGATCGATCAGCTCCGGCCCGCCGAGTTCCGTGTGCACGGCGAACGCCGGCACCTCTACGGTGTGCACGAAACGCCGGAGACACGACACGCATGCCAGCTCAACCGGCTGCGCGAGATGACCGTTCGCCCACAGCGCGCCTTCTGAAATTCCGACATCGATCGAGTAACGGAGCGGCCCGGCGCACGTGATCTCCTCGTTCTGGATATCACCGATCGGGCAATCTTCCTCGCCCTCAAGATGCAGCCCTTCGTCGGGAATTTGGCGGAGATGGATTTTCATTTCGCAGCGAAAGCCTTGACCACGTGCGGCGGGACAAATGCAGTAATGTCGCCGCCGAGTCGCGCGATCTCCTTCACGATGCGCGAACTCAAGTAAGTGTAATCCTCCTTCGGCATCAGGAAGATCGTTTCCACGCGCGCTTCCAGTTTCCTGTTCATCAGCGCCATCTGAAATTCGAATTCGAAATCCGAGATTGCGCGCAGCCCGCGAATGACCGCGATCGCCTCCTGCTCGAGGGCAAATTCAACCAGCAATCCGTCGAAGGACGCGATCTTCACGCCGTGATTGCTGCCAATGCTGGCGCGAAGAAATCCGAGCCGCTGCTCGAGCGAAAATTGCGGACTCTTCTGATCGTTGTGCGCTACCGCGACGACGACTTCGTCGAACAGCTTGCGTGCGCGTTCGATCACATCGAGGTGGCCGTTCGTGACCGGATCGAAGCTGCCGGGATAGATCGCGCGCCGCATTGCGCCCGAAAATCGCAATCCAAGCCCATTGCGGCAAGCGATTTGCCGAGCGAATGCGAAGCCCGAGAATAAGCGGCACCCGATGAGCACGCCGATTTACAACCGAATTGCCGTGGCGAGCGCGTTCTCGCCGCGCTTCGAGCAGGTGCTCGCGGAAGCAAAGCGGGTGCGCGATCGGCTCGCGAACGAGTTGCACCTCATCTACGTTGGCGAGAAGGACGAGCAGACGACCCAACGTTTCGCCGAAGCGCTTGCCGCCATGGATCTGCCGGCGCATTCGCTGATTCATTATCACCAGGGCCCGCCTGCCGAAGCGATCCTCGAAGCAGTGCACGCTAATAGTATAGAGCTCGTCGTCGCCGGAGCGCTCGAGAAAGAAGTAATCCTGCGGCCATTCCTCGGCAACGTCGCGCGTCGTCTCGTGCGTGAAGCCCGCGCGTCCGTTTTCCTCTTCACGAAGCCGGACCGTGAACCAAAGCCGCTGCGTCGCATCGTCTACTTCGTCCCGGATTACTCGGCGCATTCGCGGCGCGCGCTCGAGATGACGCTTGAGTTCGCGACGAAAGAAAAGTGCGAGAAGCTCTACATCATCCGCGTTTACACCAGCTTCGATGCGGCGCGCGCCACCCTCCGTGCGAATCAACCGGAAGCGACCGCTGATGAGCCGACCGCGCGCACCTTCGAACAAGAAGAGCACGCGCTGGAGGAGTTCATCAATTCCACCGACGGCGAAACAGAGATCGAGATCGAGCCGCGCTGCATCCGCGGCAACACCGGCTTCGTCGCTTCCGATTTCGTGCAATCAGTCGAAGCCGATCTGCTTGTCGTCCCGGTCGAGCCAAACGGCAAATCGACCGAGCTTCCCCCGCAGATCGCTTGGGTCACTGACGTGATCCCTTGCAATCTCTGGGTGATTCGCTAGAAGCGGACGCCCGCGAATGCACCGCGAATTTCAGGCGTTCAGCGCCGAGCATTGGCTCGCGATCTTCCTCACAATCGCGCTGCCGTTCGCACTCGCAGCACTCGTTAGGCGCGCAAAATCATCGCGGCTCGAGCGCACCATTGTTGTCCTGATCCTCGCCGCGCTGGTCGCGAACTACATTGGCTACATCGTCTTCATTCAGCATCTTGGCGAACAGACTTGGAAGCAGATGTTGCCCATGCAGATGTGCGACTGGGCGATGGCGGTAATCATGATCGCGCTCTGGACCGGCTGGCCGCGCTGGTTCGAGGTCGCCTATTTTTGGGGCATTGGCGGAACGCTCCAGGCGATCCTCACGCCCAACCTGCATTACGCATTTCCCGACACACGCTGCGTCAGCTTCTTCGTCAGCCATTCCGGCATCATCGTCGCGATCGTCTTTCTCATGCTCACGCGCCGTTTGCGTCCGTATCCAATGTCGATCCTGCGCGCCTTTTTCTGGGCGGAGGTCTACTTCGTCTGCGCGCTCATCGTCGATCAACTCACGCAGGTGAACTACGGCTATCTCCTGCACAAACCGGACACGTTCTCGCTCCTCAGCTACTTGTCCGATTCGCGACCGCTTTACCTGCTCGAGTTCCAAGTCTTGGCGCTCGTCTTCTTCGTCCTGCTCTACGTCCCGTTCGCGATCTTCGATGTGCTCGGTGGCGCGCGGAAAATCCATTGACGATCGCGGCGAACGCTCCGACTATCCGCCCCTTTTCCAAGGCACAGGCCTAGTGCAGAAGAGCGCGCTGCTTACCACCTATTCGCCTTACCCCTTTCCACTCGTTAGGGGAGAAGGCGATTGCGTCTTCGATGATCGGAACCGGCGCTACTTCGATTTCTACGGAGGTCACTGTGTATGCAGCACCGGCCACTCCCATCCGCGTGTCGCGGAAGCAATCGCGCGTCAGGCTAACGAGTTGTTGTTCTACAGCAGCGCGGCGGAAGTGCCGGTGCGAAACGATGCTGCCGAAGCGTTGATTGACTTCGCGAATTCACTAACCGACATCGGCGTGCGGTCAGTCTTCTTCTGCAACAGCGGCAGCGAAGCGAACGAGAACGCGCTGAAGATTGCAGCGAAGCTGACCGGTCGCTCGCGCTTCGTCGCCTTCGAAGGTGGCTGGCACGGTCGCGGGACGTTGCCACTTTCCGTGACGGACGATCCGAAGATTGCCGATCCTTATCGCGCGTTTCTCGCGCCGTGTTCGCGTCTGCCATGGAACGAGGATGCGGCCCTCGCGTCATTCGATTTCACTGAAATTGCAGCTGTGATTCTCGAGCCGATCCAAAGCATGGCCGGTATTCGCGCCGCGACACGGTCATTCCTTGAAGTGCTTCGCGAACGCACACGCGAAGCCGGCACGATGCTGATCTTCGACGAGATCCAAACTGGCATTGGTCGTCTCGGCGCGCCGTTCGCCGCGTCGAAGTACGGCATCTCACCAGACCTCCTCACGTCCGCGAAAGGCATCGCCTCCGGCGTGCCGATGGGCGCCGTCTTGATGAGCGAAGCGATCGGCGTGCAACTGAAGCCGGGCGATCTCGGCAGCACGTTTGGCGGTTCGCCGCTCGCCTGCGCCGCGCTCATCGCAACTCTTCGCGTGATCGCTGATGAATCCTTGTTCGACCGCGCGGGCGCAGCGGAAGCAAACATTCGCGGTGCGCTTGAAGGAACATGCGTGCACGAGATTCTCGGCGCCGGTTTGCTCCTTGGTCTACGCGTCGATTCGGCCGCGCCGTTGAAGAAACATCTCGAGTCCGAAGGCATCCTCGTTGGCGGCAGCTCCGATTCATCAGTCGTTAGGCTGATGCCGCCCTTGAACGTCAGCGATGAAGCAATCGATGCACTCGCGGGCGCGATCCGCGCATTCAAATGAAACACGCCACCCGCATCGCTGATCTCGGGATCGAGGTGGTTGATCGCGTCATCGCGACCGCGAAATCCTGGAAAGCCGAGCCGCATCGGAAGCACCTGCAGGAGAAAATCCTCGGCATGGTCTTCTTCAATCCATCGCTCCGTACGCGCGCTTCCTTCGAAGCCGTCATGCTGCGCGGCGGCGGCCATGCGGTCGTCTTCGAAGCCGGCACCGGCACATGGAAACTCGAGGACCGCATCGGCGCCGTCATGAACGAAGATCGCGCCGAACATTTGAAGGAGGCGGTTCCGGTCCTGAGCCGTTTCGTCGATGC
>JBJMWV010000108.1:0-4787 GCA_045809985.1 Chthoniobacterales bacterium
CTCGACGCGATACTTCGCAGCGCCTTCAACGGTTCGCCAGGATTCGGCGAGAAAAGCAACTCGACGGCGTCGAAGCCGCGCGCGTTCGGTTCGGCTAACGAACTGAGCTTCGCGTCAAATTCTGACTGTCGAAAACCTAGATCGCGCAGGTTCTCGCGAATCTTTTCGGACAGCTTCGGCGCCGCTTTCGCGCGCAGCTTGTGCAACGCGTCGCCCGCGCGCTGCACTTCCGCGCGACCCCGCTCGATCTCACGAGCGAGCCGTTCCAGCTCCGCGTCCCGTCCTTCGATCTTGCGCATCCGCTCGCCGGCGCGCTCTCCGAACGCAATCACTTCCGCAATCGAGCCGCCGTACTTGCGCTTCAGTGTTTCGAACAGCGAAACGCGCTGCTCAATTGACGCAAGCTGCGCCGGATCCAGATCGAGCCGCTCCGCATAATTCGTTAGGCTGCGGGCGATCTCGGATAACTCCACAACGCTCGCAGCATGCGTTGCGGATAACTCGGCAACTCCGGGATCAATCTTCTCCAGCTCGCGCAGCAACCGTTGCGTCTCCGCGAGCTGCGACAAGACCGAGTCATCCGCTTCGGATAGTCGCGTCGCCGCAGCGCTCGCCAGCTCGATCAGGCGTTTGCTGTTGCTCGCCAGTTTGTAGCGCGATTCGATGTCCTGCTCTTCGCTGTCATTAAGATTCGCGGCCGTGATTTCAGCGACCTGATGCCGAAGCAAATCCAGCTCCTGCTCGCGCGCAGATTCGGCGATGCTTAAGGCTGCCTGCTCCGCAGTCACCGACTGCAATTCGCGATACTTCTTCGCGAACTCCTCCGTTTCCGCATGCGCGAACGCATCGAGCAATCCGAGCTGCTTCTCGGGCGAGAGGAGCGACTGATGATCATGCGGCCCGTGCAGATCAACCAAGTCGTCGCCTAACGACTTCAAGACCGCCAGAGTAGTGGGCGATCCGTTGATAAACTGCCGGTTACTTCCCGCGGCCGAGAACGACCGCTTCAGAATCAGCTCATCGCCGCACGGCTCGACGCCGGCTTCACTGAGACGCGGATTCAACTTCTCCAGCCCGGAGCCTTCGAAGACCGCTTCCACCGTGCAAAGATCCGCACCCGTTCGGATCAGACCCTTATCCGCCCGTTCGCCTAACAAGAGCTGGAGCGCACCGATGATGATCGACTTGCCCGCGCCGGTCTCGCCCGTGATCGCGGTGAACCCAGGTGCGAGTTCCCACTGCAGATCCTCGACCAAGGCGAGGTTCTTGATCCGGAGGAGATTCAGCGTCGCGGCCATCGAAGAGTTGAGTGTTCTTGGTTGAGAGTTGAGAGATAGGCCGCCGCGATCTTTGAACACTCAGCAATCCACGCACAACTCTCAACTGACGGTCACATTTCTCGGCACCGGCACCTCGCAGGGCGTGCCGACAATCGGCTGCGATTGTGACATCTGCCGGTCGGATGATCCGCGCGACAAACGCCTCCGCTCATCGATTTTCGTCGACACACCAGAGACGAAATTTGTCGTCGATACCGGCACCGATTTTCGCGCCCAGGTCCTGCGCGAAAACATCCGGCGCGTCGACGCCGTGGTCTTCACGCACTCGCACACGGACCACATCATGGGCTTCGACGACTTGCGACGCTTCAGTTGGGAGCGCGGCAACATGCCTGTCTACGCTTCGCCGGAAACGATGGCGGATCTCGCGCGCGTCTTCGAGTTCGCGTTCAAAGGTCTCAATCCATTTCCCGGTTATCTCAAACCGGAGCCGCACATCATCGAGGGTCCTTTTCAGCTCGGCGAAACAACACTCACGCCGCTGCCCGTTCCCCACGGCAACAGCGAAGTGCTCGGTTTTCTTTTCGAGCGCGGGGGCAAAAAACTCGTCGCGTATCTCAGCGACTGCAGCGGCGTGCCGGACGATATCGCGGCCAAAATTCGCGGTGTCGAAGTTTTCATCGTCGATGGTTTACGACCGAAACCGCACCCGACACATCTCAGTGTTGAACAGGCGATCGAAGCGGCCTCGCGCGTGCAACCGGCGCGCACTTACCTCACGCACATCGCGCACGAGCTCGCGCAACGCGACGAAGCGAACCTTCCGTCGAATACCTACATCGCGTATGACGGTTTGAAGCTGCACTTGTGATGCGTCTTTTCGCGACGGCTTTCGTCGTCTTTCTAATCAGCGCGATCGTGAAGGGCGAAGAGTCGCTCGCGCCCGCTACGATCGTCGTCTTCAACAGCAACATCACGGAGTCGGAAGAACTCGCGAAGTTCTACGCGCAGAAGCGGGGCATCACGCGTGATCATCTCGTTGGCCTTGCCTGTCCACGCGACGAAGAGATCACGCGGCAGGATTACGACCGCACGATTGCGGAGCCGCTGCGCAAAATTTTCCAGGAGCGGAAGTGGTGGACGATGCGCGAGAGCGAAGAGAACTTCCCGGTCGTCATCGGGAGCACGATCAGGTTTGTCGCGTTGATCAAAGGCGTGCCGCTGAAAATCCGCGGCGCGGAATCTTATCCCGGCGACCAAAATCAGGGTGGTCCAATTGGCGGCCGAAATGAAGCGTCGGTCGATTCCGAACTCGCAGTTCTCGGCCGCTTCTCGCCGCAGATCTCGGGGATTGTCGGGAACCCATTCTTCCAAAGTTACCGTGCGGCGATCGAAGGGATCGACCCCGCGATGTTGCTCGTCTGCCGTCTCGACGCGCCGACTGCAGCGACCGTGAAACGCATGATTACGGACGCGATTGAGACGGAGAAGACCGGCCTGTGGGGCCGAGCCTACGTCGACGGCGCGCATAACACTTCCGGCGGTTTGCAGGTCGGCGACCAATGGCTGAGCGAGATTGTGAAGCAGATGCACAACGCCGGAATCCCGGTCGTCTTCGACGACACGCCGGCGATGTTTCCCGATGGTTATCCGATGAGCGATTGTGCGCTCTATTACGGATGGTACAGCGCCAATGTCGCGGGGCCCTTTACGCAGTTCGATTTCAGCTTCGTCCGCGGCGCGGTTGCCGCGCACATCCACTCCTTCAGCGCCAGTACGCTCCGCGATGCCAACGCGAACTGGGTCGGCCCGTTGCTCACGAAAGGCGCCGCTGCGTCACTCGGCAACGTCTACGAACCGTATCTCCAGCTCACCACGCACTTCGACATCTTCAACGACCGCCTGCTCCACGGCTTCACCTTTGCGGAGAGCGCTTACATGGCGACGCAGGCGCTTTCCTGGATGAGCGTGATGGTCGGCGACCCGCTGTATCGGCCATTCGGATTCGCGCTGCAGTTTGAGGCAAAAGCAGATGCGGCGAAATCGCCTAACGAATGGCGGATGTATCGCGATTTCGCACGGCAGAATTCTGACAAGTCCGCCGAGGAATTCCGCAACCTCGCGCGTCAGACGGCATCGCGCGCGAAGAACGCGGCCATGATCGAGGACCTCGGCCGGATGGAAGCGCAGGACGGAAAGTACGCCGCTGCGACTGGTTATTTTCAACAGGCGCGTTCGCTCTACACGAAGCGCGACGACATCATACGAGTCGTTCTCGCCGAAAGTGACGCGTGGGTGAAACAGGAAAAGCCGAAGCGCGCGCTCGAGCTGGTCCGCAGCGTCTTGAAGATCATCACGGATCCGCCGACGACCGCGCTGTTGCGCAAGATTGAGCAGGATCTCGCGCCGCCGCCGCCCAACGCATTGCCGCGTCCGTCGAGGCCGTAGTTTGGCCTAACGAGTGATCCCGCGTTCGCTCGCTTCGATGAAGTCGATGATCTGCTTGATCTCGTCACAGGGCGCGAGTTCGGAACGCACCGCTTCAAGGGCTTGGCGGGTGTTGTATTTGCAGCGGTAAATCAGCCGGAAGGCTTCCTTGATCGACTTCACGCATTCACCCGTGAAGTTGTTTCGCTCCAGACCGACGAGATTGATCCCGCGGATCGCCGCCGGATTGCCGTCGGCGATCATGAATGGCGGAACATCCTGGACGATCTTGGAGCAACCGCCGGTGATCGCGAGCCGCCCGATGCGACAGAATTGATGCACTGCGGTCAGACCTCCCATCACAGCCCGATCGCCAATTTGCACATGGCCTGCGAGCGTGCCGTTGTTCGAAAAGACAACTCCGTCACCGACTTCGCAGTCGTGTCCGATGTGGCTGTAAGCGAGAAAATTTCCGCCGTTGCCGACGCGTGTTTTGCCTTCCGCAGTCGTGCTGCGATTCACAGTGCAAAACTCGCGGAAGGTGTTCTCGTCGCCGATCTCGAGATAGGTGGGCTCACCTGCATACTTCAGATCCTGCGTCTGCTGTCCGATCGAGCAGTAGGCGTAGAATTTATTCCCGGCTCCGGCGGTCGTCGGTCCGAGCAAGGTGACATGATGCTGCAGCCAGCAATTTGCGCCTAACGAGACGTTTGATCCGACGATGCAGTAGGGACCAACAACTGTGCCTGCGCCGAGTTCCGCGCCCGGATCGACAATCGCGGTCGGATGAATCTGCACGTCGCTCATTGATCGAGGAAGGTGAACATCAGGTCGCCTTCCGAGACGACGGCGTTGTTCACCATGCAGCAGCAGCGCGCTTTGCCCATGCGGTTGCTGCGCGCCTTGAGGAGCTCCGCATGAATCACGAGCGTGTCGCCGGGGAAAACCGGTTTGCGGAACTTCACGTCATCAGCGCTCACGAAGTAGCCGAGGCGGCTCGCCTGTTGCGTCATTTTCATCATCAGAATGCTCGCGACCTGCGCCATCGCTTCGAGCTGCAGCACGCCCGGCATCACCGGA
>JBJMWV010000109.1:0-3325 GCA_045809985.1 Chthoniobacterales bacterium
GCCTATTGGCCTGATCCCTATCGACTCGATCTTTTCGCCAGTCACGCGCGTGAAGTACGCCGTTGAAAACACACGTGTCGGCCAGCGGACCGACTACGACAAGCTGATCTTGGAAGTGTGGACTGACGGCCGCCTTACCCCGGACGATGCGCTGCTCCAGGCCTCGGCGATTCTGCGCCACCACCTTGACGTGTTCGTGAACTTCAACGAAGACGTGATCGAGTTCGACGAAACGCCGGCTGGTGTTTCGGAAGAGAACATGAAGCTGAAGAAGCTTCTGAACATGAGCGTGAATGAAATCGAGCTCAGCGTCCGCGCGGCGAATTGCTTGAACAACGCGAACATCACGAGCGTTGGTCAGCTCGCGCAGAAGTCGGAAGCCGAGATGCTCAAGTATCGCAACTTCGGCAAGAAATCGCTCAATGAGATCAAGGACAAGCTGCAACAGCTCGGCCTCGGTCTGGGCATGAAGTTCGATCCGGGTCTGGTGGAAACGCCGGCCGCCGGTGCCGATGGCGCGAGCATGAATGGCTCGGGCGCGAACGGCGAATAGCACTCATTAGGCAACATCCCATGCGACACCAAAAGAAGACGGTGAAGCTCGGCCGGACGGCGGAGCATCGGAAAGCGCTGCTCGCCAATCAGGTTTGCAGCTTGATCGAGCATCAGCGGATCAAGACCACGCTCGCGAAAGCGAAAGCGGTCCGTCCGCTCGCGGAGAAGATGGTCACGCTCGGCAAGAAAGGTTCGCTGCACGCGCGGCGCACTGCTCTCGCCACGCTGCGTCAGGCTGATGCGGTGAAGAAGCTGTTCGACGATATCGCGCCCCGCTCGGCTGATCGGAACGGCGGTTACACGCGCATCATTAAGCTCGGCCTGCGTAAGAGCGACGCCGCAGCGGTGGCATTCATCGAGTGGGTCGATGCACCGGTTGTGACGGAAGAGCCCGCCCCGGAAGAGAAGGGGAAGAAGGGCAAAGCCGCGAAAACACCGGCTACGCCCGCCGCGGAAGCGAAGCCGTCGCGGAAGAAGAAATCGAGCGAGACTAACGAGTAGCAATCACTCGTTAGGCCAACAAAGTTACTGCAAAGCGGCGGTCTTTTTGACCGCCGCTTTTGTTTTGCCGACGTCCGTCCCAAAAGCGGAACGGCTACATCCCAGCGCTGATACGCTTCTGCGAGAATCGTAAAATGCCTCCAGAGCGTAAGTTGTTGATATCGCGGAATCTGCAACTCAGTCGCGCCCGTGGCACGGGCATTGCGATAAGGAGGCGCCGTAACCAAACAAAACCAATGAAAAAGCAAAACACCTACTCGCTCCTAGTCGCCGCTGAAGAAAAAGGCCGCAGCCTCTTCGAAAGCGCCATCTACGGCCTCGTTGTCGTCTGCACCGCCTTCACCGGTTGGGCTTTCGTTTCCAGCGCCGTTACCACGCCCGGTATGAACCGCAGCACGAAGAACAGCACTCCTGTCACCGTCGAAGTGCTGGCTGATGCTTCCGGTACGCCCGCCGGGTCTGTGGTCGCGAGCAACTAACGCGTCGTCTGGTGTAGAGGCGGGTGTCCTCACCCGCACCCAACCCTGCGGCTGACGCAGCCGTCTCTACACCACGCCGGCTAGCCTAACGAGTGATCAACCCCACATGAACACCTTCGTTAAAGACCTCAGATACGCCGCGCGGATGTTGCTGAAGAATCCGGCGTTCAGCGCGATCGCGATTATCGCGCTCGCGCTGGGCATCGGAGCGAATACCGCCATCTTCAGCGTGGTCAGCGCGGTGCTCTTGCGGCCGCTTCCGTTCGCGCAACCCGAGCAGATCGTCGCTGTCTGGACCGCCGACACGAAGAAGCCGGATTCGCGCACTTCTTTTTCGTTCCCGGATTTCGCTGATCTTCGCGATCAGAACCAGGTCTTCAGCGCGACTGCGCTCTACGACAGCCTTGAGATGACCGCGACGGATCGCGGCAGCGAAGCCGCGCATCTGCACGGCGCGATGGTCACCTCCGATCTCTTTCGCGTCCTCGGCACCAATCCGGTGCTCGGTCGCCCCTTCACCGCCTCCGACGACAAAGCCGGCGCGCGCGTCGTCATCATCAGTCACGAACTTTGGCAGCGTCGCTTTGGCGGCGATCGCAATGTTCTGCAGCAGACCATCACGTTGAACGAATCGCCGTATCAGATCATCGGCGTGATGCCGCCGTCCTTCCGTTTTCCAATCGAAAAAGAACCCGCGCTCTACTGGACTTCGGCCGCAACGATGTTCGAAGGCCCACCCGACGCGCCCACTGAAACAGCAGCGAGCCAACGCGGGATGCATTTCGCACGCGTGGTCGCGCGGCTGAAACCAGGCGTCACACCGCAGCAGGCTGAAGCGAACTGCAGCAGCGTTCTCGCTGGGCTCGCGACGCAGTATCCCGATACGAACAAGCGCTTCGATTCGTCGCGCGTTACCGGACTCCTCGCAGATCTCACCGCAGACGTGCGTCCCGCGCTGATGGTTCTGCTCGCTGCGGCCGCGTGCGTCTTACTGATCGCATGCGTCAACGTTGCGAATCTGTTGCTCGCCCGTGCAACATCGCGCGAAAAAGAAATGGGCATCCGCTCCGCGCTGGGCGCGAGCCGCGGACGCATCTTCCGCCAACTGCTCACCGAGAGCGCGATGCTTTCGCTGATCGGCGGCGCGGCCGGAATGCTGCTCGCGATCTGGGGCACCGAAGCGCTCGCCGCCACGCTTCCGCAAAACTTTCCGCGCGCGAGCGAGATCCACGCCGACGTGCGCGTGCTCGCGTTCACAGCACTCGTTAGTCTCTTCACGGGCGTGCTCTTCGGATTTGCGCCGGCGTGGCGCGTCTCGCGGCCGGATGTCGTCACCGTCTTGAACGAAAGCGCGCGCGGCTCAAGCGAGACCGCGCGGGGTCGTCGCCTGCGCGGCATCCTCGTCACTGCCGAGATGGTGCTCGCCTTCGTGCTTCTCGTTGGCGCCGGATTGCTGCTCCGCAGTTTCTGGCAGTTGCAAAAGGTGCCGCTCGGATTCGATGCCCACAACGTCATCACCGCGAGCATCTCGCTGCCCGAAGGCGATTACAGTCCGCAGGTCACGGCGCGCAACGAGCACTTCTACGCCGAGCTCACCGAGCGCGCGCGCATGCTGCCCGGCGTCCGTTCGTTAGGCGCGATTTTCCCGTTGCCCTTGAGCGGGAACGACATGCGGACCGGCTTCGACATCCAAGGTCGCCCGACCGCGAAGTCCGATCGTCCGCTGAGCGCGGTCCGCGTGGTAACGCCGGGCTACTTCGCGACCATGGGAATTCCGTTGAAGAAAGGCC
>JBJMWV010000110.1:0-2278 GCA_045809985.1 Chthoniobacterales bacterium
TCAACGGCTTCTTCGTTGCCTGCGAGTTCGCCATTATCAAAGTGCGGCTCAGCCAGCTCGATGCGCTGGCGGAGGAGGGGAACACGCGCGCCAAGTTCGCCCGCCACGTGCGCGAGCACCTCGATGCTTATCTTTCCGCGACGCAGCTCGGCGTGACTCTGGCCAGCCTCGCGCTGGGTTGGATCGGCGAAGCCTTTTGCGAGCAGATCGTCGAGCCGTTCTTTGGATTGGTCGGAATCCATTCGCACGCCTTTGTCACGCCCGTTTCGGTGACGATCGCCTTCATCACGATCACGTTCATGCACATCATCTTCGGCGAGCTCGCGCCGAAGTACATCGCGATCGCCAATCCGCTGCCGGTCACGCTGCGGCTCATAAGGCCGCTGGGCGGATTTTATTTCGTTTTCCGCCCTTTAATCTGGATGCTGCACAGCTCTTCAAACCTTCTTTTGCGCCGCCTGCTGCGGATTCAAACCGTCGCGCCAACGGAGTTGGCCCACAGCGAAGAAGAACTGCGTCTCATTCTAGATGAGAGCGAAAAATCCGACGAAGTCTCGGAGCTCGGTCGCGACATTTTAGTCAACGCACTCGACATGCGCCGGCGCGTCGTACGCGATATCATGACGCCGCGCGGCGAGGTTGTTTACCTCGATATCGAGAACAGCTTCGAGGAGAACATCCAGAAAGCGCTCGCATCAAAACACACGCGCTTTCCGCTTTGCCGCGGCCACCTCGATAATACCCTCGGCCTGATTCACATCAAGGAGCTCGTGCCGATGATGCGAGATCCGCAACCCGACCTCATGCGCATCCGGCGCGACGTGCATTCCGTGCCGGAAATGCTGCAGCTCGAGAAATTGCTGAATTTGTTCCTAACGAAACACGCGCACCTCGCGGTCGTTGTTGATGAATACGGCGGCTCCGTCGGCATGGTCACACTCGAGAATGTGCTCGAGGAATTGGTCGGCGATATTCAGGACGAGTTCGACAAGGAGAAGGAAGAGTTCCGGGAGATCAACGAGAACGAATTCACTGTCGAAGGCTCAGTCGGTCTCTACGAATTGCAGGACATGGCTGACCTGACGCTGGAGAGCGAAGACGTGAGCACGATCGGCGGTTACGTGACGCACTTGTTAGGCCATCTGCCAGCGCAGGGCGAAAGCGTGCGGATCGAGAACTATTGCGTCACGATCACGAAGAGCGACGGGCGTCGCGTGGAGGAACTTCACTTCCGCAAACTAGCCGAAGCCGAACGTGACGAAGAAGCCGCCGCGCGCTCTGACGCTGCAGCCTAACGAGACAACTGTCGCTCGAGTTGTTCCTGTCTCGCGCGCCGCTCGCGGTGTTTCGCGGCGAGCGCCGGGCGATGCCGCACGAGTTTGCCGCGCCGCAGCGGAGTGACTTCGTGGCCGAGATGCTCGAGAGCGTAAATCGCCGCGCCGCGAAGCGAGCTTTCCATTTCGACGCAGATGCGAATGTCGCGCCCCAGAGAATCCGCGAGAATCGCAAGCGAGGCAGGGGAATGCAGAATGCCGCCGGAGACGATGATTTCGTCTGCACGGCCGAGCGCGACTTCAATTTCATCAACAATTGCGGCAAGCCTGTAGAAGACGCTCGTCCTCGTCGCGCGGATGATGTCAGCCGCGGAAGTCACCGGCCGCAGACCGACAATCGCGCCGCGTAAGTCCTCCGGCCACGTTGGCGCGCGTTCCTGAACCCAGAACGGCAGGATTGTCAGCGCGTCGGTCGCTGCGTCCGCCCGCGTCAAAGCCTTCTCTGCTTCACGATCATCGCGAATGTTCAATTCCCGCATACACCAGCGATGCAGATTTCCGGCATTGCTGATCGCGCCGCCGACAACGAAGCGCTCGTCATCGACGACATATTTGAAGAATCCGCGGGTCAGTCGTTTTAGATTTCGTGTAACGATCCGCACGGCCGCGCTCGTCCCGATGTTGATCGCGATCTTTCCGAGACGATCTGCGCCGGAACCGAGGTTACTCGCGCCGCCGTCGCCAATTGCGGCGAAGATGTTCGTGCCGGCGTCTCCGATTTCGCCGAGTTGCTCAGTGGAAATCCCGCAGGCGTGGCAAAGCTCTTCGTCCCACGTGCGTTGATGCAAATTGTAAAGTCCGGTGCCGCTGGCCATCGAATTGCTCGTTAGGCCAAGGCCGAAGACCCTCTCGAAGATCCAGGCGGCGGGCGAAACCCAGCGCGCCACGTCAGTGCATCTCAGCCAGCGCAGCTTCGCTGGCCAGAACGGCGCGCGTAACATGCA
>JBJMWV010000111.1:0-4371 GCA_045809985.1 Chthoniobacterales bacterium
ACGAAGACATTCATCTGCGCGAGTACGTGCAGAAGAAGCTGTCGGGCGCCGGCATCAGCAAGGTGGAGATCGAGCGCGCCGCCAACAAGGTGAAGATTTCGATCTACACGCCGCGGCCCGGCATCGTCATCGGACGCAAAGGCGCCGAGATCGAGAAGATGACCGAAGAGATTTCGAAGATGGCGCAGGGCAAGCAGATCAAGATCGACATTCAGGAGATCAAGACGCCTGAGCTCGACGCGCAGCTCGTGGCCGAGAACGTCGCGCTGCAGATCGAGCGCCGTATCGCCTATCGCCGCGCGATGAAGAAGGCCGTCCAGATCGCGATGGACTTCGGCGCGCAGGGGATTCGTTTGCGCAGCTCGGGTCGCTTGAACGGCGCGGAAATATCGCGCTCGGAATGGTATCGCGAAGGCAAGGTGCCATTGCACACGCTCCGCACGCCGATCGATTACGGCTTCGCGGAAGCGAACACAGTTTACGGAAAGATCGGCGTGAAATGCTGGATCTGTAAGAAGGACGAAACGCCGGCCGAACAGGCGCAACAGGCTCCGCCGCCAGCGCCAGCACCAGCCGAAGTTTAGTCTTGGACTAACGAGTAATTTTTTAAGGAGACACTGACATGCCATTGATGCCAAAACGCGTGAAGTACCGGAAGACCCAGCGGGGTAGCCGCAAAGGTACGGCTTCGCGTAATCTTCGGATCGATTTCGGCGAATTCGGGCTGCAGACACTGGAGCGCGCCTGGATCACGAACGTGCAGATCGAGGCGGCTCGTGTCGCGCTCACGCGCAGCATGAAACGTAAGGGCAAGGTCTGGATTCGCATTTTCCCGGACAAGTCCGTGACCGCGCGTCCGCCGGAAACGCGAATGGGTAAAGGCAAAGGCCAGCCGGAGCATTGGGTCGCGACGGTGCGGCCGGGCAACATCCTTTTTGAATTGGACGGGATTCCGGAGTCGGTCGCGCGCGAGTCATTGCGCCTCGCGGCGGACAAGCTCCCGGTACGGACAAAATTTTTGACGCGGCACCATGTGGCTGCTGCCTAACGAGTCATGAAGTTTAAAGAAATCAGCGAGATGAGCACGGACGAGCTCACGACGAAGAAACGTGATCTTCGTCAGGAGAGCCTCCATTTGCGCCTGCAACAGAAGAGCGGACAGCTCGAACAGCCGAGCCGTCTGCGCTTGTTGCGGAGACAGGCTGCGCAGGTCGAGAGCGTGCTCACGCAGCGGGCGAAGCAGCAAACAGCGAAGTAATTTATGGCCGACGAAACTCAGACAACCACCGCACCCGCGGAAACGGCCGAAGCGAAACGCGCCACGCGCAAGACGCGCACTGGCGAAGTGATTTCGAGCGGGATGAACAAGACCATCGTGGTCCGCACCATCACCCGCGTGCCGCACCGGAAGTTCGGCAAGATCGTGAAGCAGGCGAAGAAATTCTACGCGCACGACGAAGAGAACAAGGCGAAGACGGGCGACACGGTTCGCATCATGGAAACGCGGCCGCTGAGCAAATTGAAGCGCTGGCGGCTGGTCGACGTCGTCGCGAAATAAGAACGAGAATTTTATGGTCTATCTAAGATCCAGACTCGACGTGGCGGATAACAGTGGCGCTCGGATGGCCACGATGATCGGCGTTATCGGGCAGGGTTCCGCGCAGTCGGCCGGCATAGGCGATGTGATCACCGCGAACGTGAAGGAAGCGTCGCCCGGCGGGACGGTAAAGAAAGGTGAAGTCGTCCGCGCGGTGCTCGTGCGCACGCGTCAGCCGATCAAACGCGATGACGGCTCGGTCTTGCGCTTTGACAATAACGCGATCGTCATCATCGACAAAGATTTGAACCCACGCGGCACCCGCATTTTCGGGCCGGTCGCGCGTGAATTGCGTGAGCGCAACTTCATGAAAATCGTCTCGCTCGCTCCGGAAGTTTTATGAACCGCATCAAGCTGCACGTCCGCAAGGGCGACCAGGTGGAAGTGATTGCCGGGAACTTCAAAGGTTCCAGCGGCAAGGTGCTTGAAGTGCTTTCGGTCAAGCAGCGTGTGCTGGTCGAAGGCGTGCGCATGATCAAGAAGCACATGCGGAAGTCGCAGGACAATCCGCAGGGCAAAATCGCGGAACGCGAGGGCCCCATTCACATCTCGAATGTGAAGGTGCTCGAGCGCGGCGAGAAGAACGGCAAGGACAAGGGCAAAGGCGAGAAAAAAGCCGCCAAGTCTGCCGATAAACCGAAGGCCGCAAAGAAGACATCGGCCAAAAAGAAGGCGTCGAAAGAAGACGCTTCGTAAGTGATGAAGAACGAATTTTACGACGACTACAAGAATCGGGTGATCCCGGCGCTGCAGAAGGAGCGCGGTTACAAGAACGTCCACCAGATCCCGAAAGTGGAGAAGGTAGTGATCAATACCTGCGTCGGCTCGCAGTCAGATGTGAAGCAGGCGCTGGAAGATGCGAAGGCCGAGCTCGCGCTGATTAGCGGACAGAAGCCGTCCGAGACACGTGCGAAGAAGAGCATCGCGAACTTCAAGCTCCGCGGCGATCAGGCGATCGGCGCGAAGGTCACGCTGCGCGGCGCGAACATGTATGAGTTCCTCGAGCGTCTGATCAAGATGTCGCTCCCGCGCATTCGCGACTTTCGTGGTGTTTCGCCGAAGGCTTTCGACGGCAACGGCAACTACACGCTCGGCGTTCCTGACCAGGCGATTTTCCCCGAAGTCGAGCTCGACAAAATCAAGCGCAACATCGGTTTTGATGTTACCATCTGCACCTCCGCGAAGACGAACGAGGAAGCCAAGGCGCTCCTCTCTGAAATGGGAATGCCCTTCAGCGATCGCGCGAAGAAACCTGCCGCTGCGCCCGCCGCGGCCTAACGAATGAGCACTGTTACCGATCCTATTGCTGACCTTCTTGCGCGCGTGCGGAACTCCGCGTCCGCGGGCAAGACCGAAATGTTTGTCCCTTACTCGAAGATCAAGGCGGAGATCATCCGGATCTTGAAGGACGAGGGCTACATCACCGATTACGTGCTCGATAACGAAAGCGCGCATCCGCGGATCAAGATCACGAACAAGATGGTCGACCGCACGAGTGCGATCACCGGTTTGAAACGCGTGAGTCGTCCGGGCTTGCGCCGCTATGTTGGTGCGCAGGAAATTCCGCGGGTCCTCGGCGGCATGGGCGTCTCAATTCTTTCCACCCCGCGCGGCATTCTCTCTGGCCGCGAAGCGAAAAAGCAGAACGTCGGCGGCGAATTGCTCGCCTACGTCTGGTAACGCCTAACGAGTCATGTCACGAATCGGAAATAAAGCAGTCGAGATTCCCGACAAGGTGAAGGTGAACATCGGAAACGATGGCGCCGTCGCGGTCGAGGGACCTAAAGGAAAGCTGAACTGGCAGTTGCCGCGCGAAATCTCAGCAAAGGTCGCCGACAATCGCATCGAGGTGGTGCGCGGCGCGGAGACACGCAGCGTGAAAGCGTTGCACGGTCTGGCGCGCAGCCTCGTCAACAACATGGTTCTCGGTGTGAGCACCGGGTTCACCAAAGACCTGATCATCGAAGGCGTCGGATTCAAGGCGGCAGTGCAGGGTTCAAATTTGAACCTCTCGTTAGGCTTCAGCCATCCGGTGCTGCATCCGATTCCGGAAGGCATAAAAGTCACCGTGACGGAGAACACCAAGATCAGCATCAGCGGCATCGACAAACATCTCGTCGGCCAAATCGCAGCTGATATCCGCCGCTATTACCCGCCGGAGCCTTACAAGGGCAAAGGCGTGCGTTACGCCGGCGAAGTCATCCGCCGCAAGGAAGGAAAGACGGTCCAGTAATATGAGATCGAGTCGCAAGATCATCCGGGACCGCATCCACAAGCGGATCCGCAAACGCGTGAACGGGACGGCAGAACGTCCGCGTCTCGCAGTTCATTTTTCAGGCAAGCACGTCTACGCCCAGGTCATTGATGATGACGCGGGGAAGACGCTCGCAGCTGCAACCACGACCGAGAAAGCCTTCGGGAAAGCGGCCGCGAACAGCGCGGCGGCGGAGAAGATCGGCAAGGCGGTCGCGGAGCGTTTGCTGGCGAAGAACGTCGACAAGGTCGTGTTCGATCGCGGCGGCGCGCAGTACCACGGCAAAGTGAAAGCTCTCGCTGACGCAGCGCGCGAAGGCGGACTCAAGTTTTAGAAACTCAGCATGGCACAACATCAAGGTGGCGGCGGACGCCCACGCGAACGTCAGACAGACAGAAGCTCAGCAGCACGCGGTGACACCACGGAGAAAGTGGTGTTCATCAACCGTTGCGCAAAGGTTGTGAAGGGCGGTCGGCGTTTCAGCTTCAGCGCACTCATCGTCGCGGGCGATCACGACGGC
>JBJMWV010000112.1:0-4403 GCA_045809985.1 Chthoniobacterales bacterium
ATCGCGTAGCGCTCCTTCAGCTCGCGCACTACGGGCGCGAGCTTCGCGATCGCCTCCGCGAATGGCTTCGCCGCGGTGATCTGCGAACCGATGTGCATTTGCACGCCGCGGATATGGATGTGCGACATGCGCGCCGCTGCTTTGTAGACCTGTGGAATCCGCTCGAGCGCGATGCCGAACTTGTTCTCGCTCTTGCCAGTCGAGATGTACTTGTGCGTGCTTGCTTCAACGTCGGGATTAACGCGGAGCGCGATTGGCGCGCGCACATTTTTCGCGGCGGCGATGCGGTTGATCGCGGCGAGCTCCGCTTCGCTCTCGACGTTGAACGAGAGAACGCCTTCGTTCAGCGCATACTCGATTTCTTCTCGCGACTTCCCGACTCCGGCGAATGTGCAGCGATCCGCACGGCCACCTGCGCGCAGGACGCGGAAGAGTTCGCCACCCGAGACAATGTCGAAACCCGCGCCTTCGTTCGCGAGCAGGCGCAGGATCGCGCCGTTTGAGTTCGCCTTTACCGCATAGCAGATCAGGTGATCGAGCTCCGCGATCGCGCCGTTCAGCCGGCGATAGTGGTCGAGGATCGTGCTCGCGCTGTAGACGTAGAGCGGGGTGCCGAAGCGATCGGCGATCTGCTCGAGATCGGCGTCTTCGCAATGCAAAGAGCCGTCGCGGTAATGGAATGAGTGCAAAGCTCGGAACGCTACACGGCTTTGCGGCGAAAGACCGCGCCTAACGACACCAGAATCAGAAGCGCGCCGAAGGTGCAGACGATCGCCGCACCCGACGGGAAGTCGCCGTAGAACGACAGATAGAGACCGGCAATGCCGCCGACGAGCGAGATGATCCAGCCAATGAGCAAACGGACACCGGTCCGGCGAGCGATCGTGATGGCGCAGACCGCCGGAACGATGAGGTAGCTGAAGACGAGTAGCACACCGGCGACGCGTACGAAGATCGTCACACACAGACCGAAGAGCGCGTAGAAAAGGAAGTCCCACCAGCGCACGCGCAGCCCTTCTTTCCACGCCTGATCGCGATTGAAGGAGACGAGCAGAAATGATTTCCGCAGCGCGAAATGGACTGCTCCGACTGCCGCGAAGACAGCGAAGCAACGCCACACTTCATCGGCCCGCACGACCGTGATGTCGCCAACCAGCATGTTACGAATCTCTTCGTTGCCATGCGCGGAACGGCTGAGGAGGAGGATCGACGCAGCCGCGGCGACGACATACGTGATACCAATGATCGCCTCCGCGGGCACGACGCTCGCGCGTTTGCCCGTGAGCGAAAACAAGGCCGCACCGATCAGCGTGACCACGAGCGCGATGACTAGCGTTCGCCAATCTTCCGGCTCAAGCCGGAGCAACACCGCGAGGCAAATGCCTAAGGAGGCCATCTGCGCCATCGCGATATCGATGAAGATGATGCCGCGTTGCACGACGTGCAGGCCGAGATAGACGAGCAGCCATGGCAAGAGAACGCAGGCCATGATCGGCCAGAAGAGAACTTCCCACATCGCGAGTTACTTCAGCGCCGCGCTTAGATTCGCGACGAGTTTGTCGATCAATTTCACGTAGGTGTCGGTGCCCGGAAGGCCGCCGGGGAATTGCGCGAAGTCGACGACTTTCGCACCCGTCTCACTCGCGACTTTGTCCGCGATTTTTCGATCGTGGAACGGCTCGACAATCACCGCTTTGATCTTCTGCGCCTTCATCTGCTGGATCACTTCCGCGAGATGCGACGGCGATGGTGGAATGCCGGGCTTCGGTTCGAGAAAGACATCGATCTCAACTCCGAAACGATGTGCGAAGTAGGGCCATGAGTCGTGATACGCGACGACGTGCTGCCCCTTGAACGGCAGCATCGCGGTGCCCCATTCCTGCAGCTTCGCGTTGATCGTCGCTTCGAACTTCTTGTAGTTCCCGTCGTAGGCCGCGGCGTTCGCGGCATCGAGCGCGGCGAACGATTGCGCGATGTGCTGCGCGACCGTTTTCGCGATGATCGGGTCAACGCAGAAGTGCGGGTTGCCGAGCGCGTGCACATCGCCGGCCGCGCGGGTGAGCTGTTGCGGCGCGCCCATTAACTTGATGCCTTGCGAGGCCTCCACGCGTCCCGGTTTGCCGACATCGAGCTTCGCGTTGCGCGCGTTTTGCAGGAGCGGCGGAAGCCAGCCGATCTCGAGCTCGGCGCCGCCGTCGATCAGCACATCAGCGTTGCGCAACGCGACGACGAAGCTCGGTCGCGCATCGACGAAGTGGGGATCTTCAGTCGGCTTCGCGAGCGTGGTGACGTCGACATTTGCGCCGCCGATCTCACGCGCGATCGCGCCCAAATCCGGCAATGTGCTGACGACGTTCAGTTTCGCTTCAGCACTCGTTAGGCACAAAAACGTAGCGACGATTAGGAGCAGTTTTTTCATAGTTAAAATTTGTGGGCGCCGTGTGCGCCGAGGATGAACTCGAATTGCAGGATCACCGAATCCTCATCGCGCGCGGCGAGGAATTCGTTCTCCTCCAGGAAATCGTGTTGGTACTGCAGCCGCAGTTTGGAGAACTCTGTCGGGTACCATGTGATATCGGCGGTAATGCGTGAACGCGTCTGACGGTCGGGATCATCGGTGAATTGCGAGCCCTGCATGTGCAGGTAATCGCCGCGCAAGCCGGCGACCCAGCCTTTCTTCCAACCCCACAGGACCTGCGAGTAAATGCCCCAATCGTGGAACGTCTCCGCGACTGGAAACTCGTTGTCGATGCCGCGCCCGGCTTCGAAGCGGCGATACATCCATTCCGTCTGCCACTTCACAAACGGGAAGCCTGCTTCCGCGCGCGCGCTCTTCCATTTGTAGAGCAAGTCCGCGCCGTAGATTTCCGTCCGCGCGTGCGCTGCGGTTTCGTTCGCGCTGAAGGCGCCGGATAGACCGGCGAGCACAGTCTGCGTTTCGCTTGGATTAAAGGAATTTTCCCAGCGCGGGACATAAACGAAATCGCCGAGGCCGCGCGCCTGTCGATCATCCGTTAGGCGGCCAAAAAAGCGGCCGTTGTCGCCCGGATTGCGGAATGAATAGCCGGTATTCCCCTGGCCGTTCTGCATCGCGACGTAAAACTGCGAATACCACGGCACGGGCAGAACCCACGAGCCCTGCACACCCACGCCGCGCAAGCCGTCTGGCCCGAGCAAACGTCCGTGCACGAGCGGTGCGTCGGCGAATTCCCAAGTGTGTGGATGCGTCGCGTTGATCCGCCCGAAGGCGGCGAAGAACTGCCCGCCTTTGAGCTGCAGACCGAACGGCAAGTTCGTCGTCTGCATGAACGCTTCCTCCAGCTCGATCTCGGTCTCGTTGTTGTTGTCGAGCTTGAGCACGATGTTGGCGAAGCCTTCGAAATACGGATCGACCGCGCCATCGAGCGCGAGCTCGGCATTGCGCAGATTGAATCCGCGCTGTTGCGGATCGTGATCGCCCACTTCGAGGCGGCTGACATCGTGCGCGGTGGTCGCGTCGAACGCGGTCACGCTGTCGAACGAGATGTTGATGTAACTCTTCCCGCCCGCGCCGCTCGCGAGCGTCATCGGCTGAGTGAGTGACGAACCGATCGATGATGTTGCCGAAGTTGTTGCGCCGCCTGCGGTGACGGATTCGTCAGTGGTAGGAAAGCTTCCGGCGCTTGCTGGAGCCGCGGCGCCACTCGAGGCGACGACGCTTTCATCCGTCGTCGGGAAAAGCGCTGGAGCGCTTGCGGCCGGCGATGCTGCCGGGGGTGGCGAAGCACTCGTTAGGGCAGGCGGCTCCGGATTCTCCGGCAACGGTGAAGCTGATGTCGGTTGGGGCGCGGCTGGCTGCTGCGCCTGCACTTGTTGTTGCAGCGTGCGCACCGTCTCGGTCAGCGCCTGCACCTGCTGTTTCAATTCCTGAATTTCGGCCGCCTGATCCTGCGCATGCGCGCACGGCAACACACCTACGCAACAGGCGAACGCGACCAACGTTTTCCTCTTCATCGTTTTCCCTGACTAACCGGCCGAACACTTTCGGCCTAACGAAAGCCTAACAAGTCATGCGCGTCCCGCGCACATTGGATCAGCGACGGGCGAGAACGCGCGCGCGTCGCTGCCCCGAAAGTCGGGGCGAGTTCCGATGCGTCAGGATTGCGCCGGCGGGGCGTGCTCGAGAAGAGAGACGCCGAGGAGAGCGAGGACACGCGCGAATGGTTGCGCGCGGAAAGTGTGCGTGGCCGGCTCGTCTTCACGGCAGGTCGGCGGCGGCTCACAGGGCGAATGCTCCACGCTGCCGGACGACATCATCGTCGCCGCACATTCGTGATTCGATTGGTCGCGGACCTTGTGCAGCCAGTCGTGCAGTTGCGGCGCAGCGGAGAGCGCGGCCGCGACGACGATCGCGGTGAAGAGGA
>JBJMWV010000113.1:0-5418 GCA_045809985.1 Chthoniobacterales bacterium
AACGGCGTCGCGACAGCGCATCAGAGTTTGCTTGGCAACCTCACGCAGGTGAAAGGCGGCGGGCTCGCGCGCTACTGGACAGAGACGGAAGTCTATCGTTGTCGCGGTGGAAATGCGCAGCTCGCGCACAAGCTCGCCGGTGCAATCGGTGAGCATCGGCTTCACATCGGAACGCCAGTGCGTGAGATCAACGTCTCAGATAACAAGGTGAATGTGCGCGATGCGAGTGGGCAATTCTATGAAGGTGACGATGTGGTGCTCGCGGTGCCTCCGAGCACTTGGCACAACATCCGTTTTACACCTGCGCTTCCTCGCGCGTTGCGGCCGCAGATGGGGATCAATGTGAAATATCTCGCGCGGGTGAAGCGCCGGTTCTGGCGCGAGGCGCATTTGTTGCCCGACTCGTTGAGCGATGGAATCGCGAGCCTGACGTGGGAAGGCACGAACAACCAGGGCAGCGATGCGCACGGCGCGGTGCTGACCGCCTTCTCCGGCGGACCTGCCGCAGAGCGTGCGCGGCAAGCATTCGCGCGCGGCAAGGACGCGGCGTATCTCGCGCCGCTGAGCGAAATCTATCCAGCGTTCCCCGAGATTTTCAGCGGTGGACGCTTCATGAACTGGCCTAACGAGTTGTGGACTGGCGCCGGCTATTCCTTTCCTGCGCCTGGGCAAATTACCACGATCGGCCCAACGTTGCGCAACGGTATCGGCCGCCTCCATTTCGCAGGCGAACACACCTGCTACGCCTTCGTCGGTTACATGGAAGGCGCGCTGAACTCCGGCGTCGCCGTAGCCAAACGACTCGTTAGGCAAAGCGCTCCCGCTTACAATTAGTGCGCGGCGTGGCGCGCTTCGGGCAGATAGAAGAAGAGCACGCCGAGGATCACATAGACAGACAGAAGCTGAATGCCTTCGATCCAGTTCGTCTCTCCGTCGCCGCAGATTTGGAAGAGAATGTAGATCGAGGCCACGACGGCGAAGATCTCCGGCAGGCTAAACTCGAGGTCCATCGGCCGCCCGAATGCGTAGGAGAGAAACACCAGCACCGGCGCAACGAAGAGCGCGATCTGCAGGCTCGAGCCGATCGCGATTCCAACGCTGAGATCCATCTTGTTTTTCATCGCCATCACGAC
The DNA here is from genome assembly GCA_045809985.1 of Chthoniobacterales bacterium. Lineage (GTDB taxonomy): Bacteria > Verrucomicrobiota > Verrucomicrobiia > Chthoniobacterales > UBA10450 > JACCTI01. The sequence goes on from JBJMWV010000113.1 coordinate 1,134, forward strand.
CGCGGTCGAGTGCTCCGCCGCGTTGCCCACAATCGCGACCACGATCACGCCGACGAACGTCTCCGTGATGCCGACGGTCGTCCGGACACTCTCGATCGTTCCGACGAGAAATTCCGAAAGGAGCGCAACCACCGCAGTGGCAGCGACGAGAATGATGCTCGCCTTAGCGCGTGACCAGTGGACGCCTTTCTCCTCAAACTCGCCCTCCGCGCTTTGGAAGAAATGCTTATGTGTCTTGAGCGAGAAACCGAGGATGCAGAAATAGGTGAGGAACAAAACGAGCGCGAGCGCGAGAGAGAGTCGATATTCCGTCACCTGACTCCAGCCGGTCGGAGTGGTAGCGGCCGCGAGGTGAAAAACGGTCGGGATGATCAACGCGATCGCGGCGAGCGAGAGCGAAATCACCGAGGTCCGCGCCGCCGTGCGATTGAATCGTTGTTCGCTGTAGCGTGTCCCTCCCGCGAGCACGGAGAGGCCGAGAACGAGCAGGATGTTGCCGATGATCGAGCCGGTAATCGAAGCTTTGACCACGTTCGTTAGGCCGCGCGAAAGCGCGATCCCCGCGATGATCAATTCGGCCGCGTTTCCGAAAGTTGCATTGAGGAGCGCACCGGGTCCTTCACCCATGCGCGCGGCGAGCGCTTCCGTCGCGCGTCCGATCCAGCCGGCCGCCGGTACGATCCCGAGCGCGGAGCAGATGAAGACGGCGGTCGCGTTATCTCCGTGTGGCCAAAGTCGCAGCGCAATCGCGATCGGCACGAAGATGAGCAGCCAGTTGAGGGTGGGGCGGAACTTCAAGGGCGTGACGGTTCGCCTTCTTTTGTCCAAACCCCCGTCTCTAGACAAGAGCGATTCGTTTCGCGCTGCGGCGGCCGTATGAAAAATTTCGCGTGCGTTCGTTCTCGCGCGAAGATGAGCGCATGAGATTTGCGCGCCGATCGCATCAATCCGGCCACGCCGCGACGCGGCCATTGATTGCGCTTTTGCTTGCGCTGGTGCTCGGCTACCTCGCGTCGCCGTACATTTCGTTCTGGCGCTTCACTCGCGCGGTGCAAACGAACGACCGCGTCGCGCTTGAGCGTTACATCGATTTTCCGGCGTTGCGTGCTTCGCTCAAAGCGGAGCTCCACGGTCAGCTGGCCAAGCCAAAGGAGCGGAAGAAAAACGCGCTAAGCGGCTTCATCGAACGCGTCGCACCGGACCTGATCGATCAGCTGGTGGATGCGTTTGTGACGCCGGACGGAATCGTCGCGCTGCTGACCGATCCGAACGTCGCGCGCGGTATGAAGGCGAAAGATCCGAGCGTGGCGAAGACTGCGGGCGAGAATCGGCACGAGTTTGATTTTTCGCGCGCGCATCGCGCTTTCTTCACCGGCCTGCGCACCTTCGCAGTTGATCTGAAAGGAAGAAAACTGCACTTCCGTTTTGCCGGGTGGCGCTGGCGATTAAACCGAATCGAGCTTTCGCCTAACGAATGACGGCTGGCACACCGGAACAGCAACCGGCGATGGAGCGGATTGCGCGCGCTATTGCGGCGCGTCTGCGTGCGCATGGGCATATTGCCTACTGGGCCGGCGGTTCGGTGCGGGATCTCGTGCGTGGTGTTCCGCCGAAAGACATCGACATCGCTACCGATGCGCGGCCGGAGCAAGTGCAAAAGATTTTCGCGCGCACCTATGCGGTCGGTGCGCACTTCGGCGTCATCGTCGTCCTGGAAGATGGAATGCAGTTCGAAGTCGCAACCTTCCGTTCCGATGGCGCCTATCTCGATGGCCGGCGGCCGACGGAAGTCCACTTCGCCACGCCGGAAGAAGACGCCGCGCGCCGCGATTTCACGATCAACGGGATGTTCTACGATCCCGAAGCCGAGCAGGTGATCGACTTCGTCGGCGGGCGTGCTGACCTGGAGCGACGACTTGTTAGGGCAATCGGCGATCCGGCGCAACGTTTCGCGGAGGATCGGCTGCGCATGCTGCGCGCGGTGCGTTTCGCGACCACGCTCGAGTTCGAGATTGAAGGCGGGACGTGGGAAGCACTCGTTAGGCAGGCAGATTCGATCAGCCAGATCAGCGCGGAACGAATCCGTGAAGAGCTGGTGCGCATTTTCCTTGCACCGCAGCGGGTGCGCGGCTGGGACCTGCTCGATGCGAGCGGCCTCATGCGAGTGGTTTTGCCGGAACTGGAGGCGATGAAAGGTTGCGAGCAACCGCCGCAATTCCATCCGGAAGGCGACGTCTTCAAGCACACGCGAATCATGCTCGAGCTCTTGCCTGAGAAGGTCTCACTGCCGCTCGTGCTCAGCGTGCTGTTTCATGACATCGGCAAACCGCCGACTGCGACCGTTGATGAAGATGGACGGATTCGCTTCAACGGTCACGACCGCATTGGCGCGGAAATGACTGAGGGACTCATGCAGCGTCTGCGCTTCTCGCGCGCGGAGATCGACGCAACGGTTGAAGCGGTGCGGCAGCACATGGTCTTCAAGGACGTGCCGAAGATGCGCGTCGCCAAACTCAAGCGCTTCATGGCGCGGCCGAACTTTGACGACGAGCTGGAACTGCATCGGGTCGATTGCGCGAGCAGCCACGCGATGCTCGACAATTACGAGTTCCTGCTGCGGAAACGCGAAGAGTTCGCGAACGAACCGATCATTCCGCCACCACTCGTTAGGGGAAGTGACCTGATCGCGATGGGTTTAAAACCGGGGCCCGCATTCACCGAGATTCTCGATGCAGTTGAGACGCGGCAGCTCGAGGGCGGCTTCAAGGATCGCGACGAAGCTTTGGAATGGGTGCGGAAGGAATTTGTGCCCGCGAATCACGCGAGTTAACGCGAATCCAAGGCAGCGAATCGTTACGTCTTCATTCGCGTGCATTCGCGTGATTCGCGGGCAACAATTCTCGAATGCGCATCCTGATGATCAGCCCGGAAGGGCCGCCACTTTCGCGAGCGACCGTGCTCGTTGATGTGATCGAAGCTTTGCCTCGCGAGCTGCGGAAGCGCGGTCATGAAGTCGGCATCGTGCTGCCCTACTATCGCGAGATTCGCGAGAACCCATTGGTCGAGATCAGCGACACCGGCGTCACGGTGGATGTGCGGCTTGGCGCGAAGAAAAAAATCGCGGAGTTCCTCACCAGTCGCACGGCGGGCGGCGTGCAGTTGTTCTTCCTGCGCAACGACGAGTATTTCGATCGCGGCGGGATCTACGGCGAGCACGGCACGGCCTACGAGGACAACGCCGCGCGCTTCACCTTCTTCTGCAAAGCCGCGCTCGAGCTGGCGCGTCGGCTCAATCCTTCCCCGCAAGTGCTGCACTTGCACGATTGGCCGGCCGCGCTCGTGCCTGCGCTGGTGGAGAACGCCCGGATGCCATTCCGCACCGTGCTCACGATTCATCACCTCGAGCAGCAGGGCAGTTTCTGGGGGCTCGATTTTGCCCTAACGAATCTGCCGGAGCGCTACTTCACCTTGCGCAGCCTGGAGTTTTTCGGACGGCTGAATTTTCTCAAGGGCGGCATCCTCTACGCAAATCACATCACGACCGTGAGCGAGCGCTTCCGACGCGAGATCCTGACGCCGGAAGCCGGCTCCGGGCTCGACATCGTGCTGCGCGAAAACGCGCACAAGCTCAGCAGTATTTTGAATGGCGCTGATTACACGCGCTGGAATCCAGCGACCGATCGCCTGCTTCCGCACACCTACGACGTGGATGCGTTGGACGGAAAACGCATGTGTCGCGAGTTGCTTCTCGACGGCTTGAATCTCGCGCCTTCGCCGAACGGTCCCGTGTTCGGAATGGTGACGCGCACTGTGCCGGAGAAAGGCTTTGATGTCTTAATGCCGGTGCTCGATCGGCTGCTCTCCGATGACGTGCGGTTGATCATTCTCGGGGAGGGCGACCCAGCTTTTGAGCGCGCGCTCGCGATCGCGGCGAAGAAGTACCGGACGAAGTTCGCGTATCGGCAGAACTACGACGAGACGCTCGCGCACCTCATCGAAGCGGGCGTCGACATCACGCTGATCCCGTCGCGGATCGAGCCGAGCGGGCTGAGCGCGATGTACAGCTTGAAGTATGGAGCGCTACCTGTCGCACACGCTGCCGGCGGCATTCAGGAGATCATCGAAGACTACGATCCGACGACGGATCGCGGCTATGGCTTCCTCTGCTACGATCGTGGAGTCGAACCGTTCTGGGATGCGATCAAACGCGCCCGCGAAATCTTCCGTTCCGATCCGCGGTGCTGGCAACGACTCGTGCGCCGCGCAATGGAACAGGAGTTCTCGT